>NZ_JBHVCT010000062.1:0-41116 GCF_042803195.1 Streptomyces sp. NPDC057428 | reverse complement strand
GTCGGAGACGCCCCACCACGTGTGTGCGCCCGCCCGGGACGGGCGGGCGCACGGGAATCACTGGGAGGCCGAGGCCTCGTCCGACGGGGTCGCCGATCCCGCGGCCGACTCGGACGGCTCGCCGGACGCGGACGGGCTGCCGGACTCGGCACCCGGCGTCTCGGTCGCATCGCCCGAGGGCGTGGGCTTCGGCGTCGGCAGCGTGCTCGGGCCGAACTTCTTGAAGAAGCTGGTCGCCGGCACGACGGCGGCACCGAGCTGGATGTCGCCGGTCTCGCTGAACGTGAAGGCCACGTTCTGCACGCTTCCGTCGGCACCGACCTGGCGGCCGTTTTCGATGACGGCGGATGCGTTGTTCTTCCCGCCGAGCACGAGTCGCCCACCGGCCGGGACCACGACCGGGCCCTTGCCCTTGGCGGGCTGGAGCTTCACCGTGGCGTTGCCGCCCGGCAGCGTGATCTTCTCCAGGACCTCACGCTTCGTGCCGTCGTTGAACAGGGTGCCGGTGATGACCGCCGGGCCCTCGGCCTCGTGATCCGGCTGCGTGATCACGTTCAGGTTCTGGATCTTGATGCCGTCGACAGCGGTGGCTGCGTTGTCCGGCCTGACGCCGAGCGTCTGCGCGTTGTTGCCGGCACCGCAGGCGGACAGGGTGGCGATCGAGAACACGAGGGCAGTGGCGCCGAGGGCGCCGTGTCGAAGGCTGCGGCTCACGGCGGCGGCAACTCCTTGAACGTGTCGGACTGCGGACTTCGGACTCTGCGGACAGGAAGGCCCGAGCGGCCGTAAAGCCGCCCTAAGTGTGTGTCAGCGGGCTTCAGGTTACCGAGCCGTGGTCCCGGGCCCGCACCCGACCCGCCCCCCGGGGCGGTCGGACCTGAGGACCGTGCGTCCGGTGCCGAAGTGCCCGGCAGGCCGACGCGCCCGGCCGCGGCCCCACCGTGACGCGTTCCGTGCGGGCCCGGCGCCACTCCCGCCGCGCCGGACAGCCCGGGGACCACGCCGATTCGCAGCGCGTTCACATAAGGCGGCCGGACGGCGTGTTGATCGCGCGGTGATCCAATTTTTGGGGCCACGTATTCACCGCGCATAATCCACCTGGTCGACGACCGTTGATCAATTTCATTGACCATGAAGCTAAGATCCGTACGGGTGATCGATGTCCGAACGGAGTAGGGAAAGTTCACCATCCGGAACGCGACAAAACGGGACGTTCGGCCCCTTCTGGAGGAGTTCCGGGTCGTGTGACGTGTGCCTTTCGGCTCGCCCGTACGCCTGCTCCGACCTGCGAATATCGCCTTCCGGAAGGCTTCCGCAGCACGTTCGTGTTGCAGTTGTCAAGCCCCGAGATATGCCCTGACCTGCGAAAACGCCATTCAGGAGAAGCCGTTCTCGTGTTACTCTTGATAGCCACGGAAGGGGTACCTGTCACATGACGTTCAAGGTTGGCGACACCGTGGTCTATCCCCATCACGGGGCCGCGCTGATCGAGGCAATCGAAACTCGCCAGATCAAAGGCGTGGACAAGACCTACTTGGTGCTCAAGGTCGCCCAGGGCGACTTGACGGTTCGTGTGCCGGCGGACAATGCGGAGTTCGTCGGTGTGCGTGACGTGGTCGGGCAGGAAGGGCTGGACCGGGTCTTCGAGGTGCTGCGCGCACCGTACGCCGAAGAGCCGACGAACTGGTCCCGACGCTACAAGGCAAATCTCGAGAAGCTCGCCTCCGGCGATGTCATCAAGGTCGCCGAAGTGGTTCGCGACCTGTGGCGTCGCGAGCGCGAGCGCGGTCTCTCCGCAGGTGAGAAGCGCATGCTCGCGAAGGCCCGCCAGATCCTGGTGAGCGAGCTCGCCCTCGCGGAGAACACGAACGAGGACAAGGCCGAGGCCCTTCTCGACGAGGTTCTCGCGTCCTGATCCGGACGACACCGATGACCGGATGACACCGGCGAGAAATGTCCGGTCGTATGCATATGTGCCGCGGTGCCCGCTGACAAGCCGTTTTCACGGTGAGTCGTCGGGCGCTGCGGCATGTTCGTCTCTCGGGGAGTGCGAAGCCGACAACGGCACCGTCCGGTGGCGAGATCCAGGGGTCCTACCCCGACCGCGTCCCGGTGTCGATGCCCTCGGTAACCTCGCACCCTCTTCAAGCCCCGGCGGCGGCTTGGCCGACCAGGGGTCACGGAAGGGGTCCCGGTCAGGTCAAGGCGTCGCGCCCGGCTCTCCCCCAACCTACGGCCGGGGGTACCCCCAGGCCACTACCCATGTCGGCCGTGGAAACAAACCTGCCGAAGCTTCGGAGTGCAACCGATGTCACCGATGTCACCGACGCCCGCTGAACCGAGTACCGGCCGCACCGCAGCGGTGATCCCCGCGGCCGGCCGGGGGGTGCGGCTCGGCCCGGGTGCTCCCAAGGCGCTGCGCGCCCTCGGCGGTACCCCGATGCTGATCCACGCCGTACGGGCCATGGCCGCGTCCCGCGCCGTCACCCTCGTCGTCGTGGTCGCACCCCCCGACGGCGCGGCCGAGGTCAAGAACCTCATCGACAGCCACGCGCTGCCCGAGCGCACCGACTACGCCGTCGTCCCCGGCGGTGCGACACGCCAGGAGTCCGTGAAGCTCGGCATCGACGCGCTGCCCGAGGACGTCTCCGTCGTCCTCGTCCATGACGCCGCGCGGCCACTCGTGCCCGTCGACACGGTGGACGCCGTCATCGAGGCCGTACGTGACGGGGCCCCCGCGGTGGTCCCCGCGCTGCCGCTCACCGACACGGTCAAGGAGGTCGAGCCGGGCAAGCCCGGTGCCCCCGAGCCGGTCCTCTCGACTCCCGTACGGGCGAGGCTGCGGGCCGTGCAGACGCCTCAGGGTTTCGACCGGGGCACGCTGGTCCGGGCGCACGAGAGCGTGACCGTCGACGGTGACGGAGCGACGGACGACGCGGGCATGGTCGAGCGGCTCGGCGAGTCGGTCGTCGTCGTGCCCGGCCACGAAGAGGCTTTCAAGGTGACCCGGCCGCTGGACCTGCTCCTGGCCGAGGCCGTTCTCGCGCGCCGGAGGGCGAACGATGGGTTCTGAAGCAGCACGTGAGCAGCCCGCACCCGTGATTCCGCTCGTCGGGATCGGGACCGACATCCATGCCTTCGAGGAGGGGCGCGAACTCTGGTGCGCCGGTCTGCTCTGGGAGGGGGAAGGCCCCGGTCTGGCGGGACACTCCGACGCGGACGTCGTGGCGCACGCCGCGTGCAACGCCCTGTTCTCGGCCGCCGGGCTCGGTGATCTGGGGCAGCACTTCGGCACCGGCCGTCCGGAGTGGTCCGGAGCCTCCGGGGTCACCCTGCTCACCGAGGCCGCCCGCATCGTGCGGGCCGAGGGTTTCGGGATCGGCAACGTCGCCGTGCAGGTCGTCGGCGCGCGGCCGAAGATCGGCAAGCGTCGGGAGGAGGCGCAGAAGGTGCTCTCCGATGCGGTCGGCGCCCCCGTCTCCCTGTCCGCGGCCACCTCCGACGGCCTCGGGTTCACCGGCCGGGGCGAAGGCATCGCGGGCATCGCGACTGCCCTGGTCTACCGCGCCGCGGGCTGACACCGGTCCCGGCCGCCCGGCGCGAGCGGCCGGACGCCGGCTGCCCGATGCGGAAGGCGGGCGGGGCACCCTGGCTCCTGGACGCGCCCGGCCCTGTCCTCCGGCCCGCTCTCGCCGCTGTCCCCTCGCGGGTGCCGCGGCAGCGCTGACCCTGTTCTCCGGATGAGTGAGTCGGCCCGGGGGCGCCGTCATCGATCAGTTGTGACACGTTTTCCACAGGGGGCGCTGGGCACGGGTGCGGGCCCACTACCCTTGAGGGGTGACTATTCGCCTGCACGACACCAACGCCCGGCAGATCCGTGACTTCGTCCCGCTCACAGCGGGCTGCGTCTCGATCTACCTCTGTGGCGCGACTGTCCAGGCCGCCCCGCACATCGGCCACATCCGGTCGGGGCTGAACTTCGACATCATGCGCCGCTGGTTCGAGTACCGCGGTTACGACGTCACGTTCATCCGGAACGTCACCGACATCGACGACAAGATCATCAAGAAGTCGGCCGAGCAGGGTCGCCCCTGGTGGGCCATCGGCTACGAGAACGAGCGGGCGTTCAACGCGGGTTACGACGCCTTGGGCTGCCTCCCGCCGACGTACGAACCGCGCGCCACCGGCCACATCACCGAGATGGTCGAGATGATGCGCGGCCTCATCGAGCGCGGCCACGCCTACGAGGCCGACGGCAACGTCTACTTCGACGTGCGCTCGTTCGAGGGATATCTCGAGCTGTCCAACCAGGATCTCGACGACCTGCGCCAGCCCTCGGGGGACAACGAGACCGGCAAGCGCGACAAGCGCGACTTCGCCATGTGGAAGGCCGCCAAGCCGGGCGAGCCGAGCTGGGAGACCCCGTGGGGCCGCGGCCGGCCCGGCTGGCACCTGGAGTGCTCGGCGATGGCCCACAAGTACCTCGGCAGGGCCTTCGACATCCACGGCGGCGGAATCGACCTGATCTTCCCGCACCACGAGAACGAGATCGCCCAGGCCAAGGCCTTCGGCGACGAGTTCGCGAACTACTGGGTGCACAACGGCTGGGTCACCATGGCCGGCGAGAAGATGTCGAAGTCCCTCGGCAACTCCGTCATGGTCAGCGAGATGGTGAAGGCCTGGCGCCCCATCGTCCTGCGGTACTACCTCGGCACCCCGCACTACCGCTCCATGATCGAGTACAGCGAGGACTCCCTGCGCGAGGCCGAGTCGGCCTTCGCGCGGATCGAGGGCTTCGTCCAGCGCGTGGTGGAGAAGGCCGGGGGGCCGGTCGAGGCCTCCGCCGAGGTGCCGCCCGCGTTCGCCGAGGCGATGGACGACGACCTGGGCGTGCCGCAGGCGCTCGCGATCGTCCACACCACCGTCCGGCAGGGCAATTCCGCTCTCGCGGCCGACGACAAGGAAGCCGCCGTCGCGCGCCTCGCCGAGGTGCGCGCCATGCTCGGCGTCCTCGGTCTGGACCCGCTCGACCCGCACTGGGCGGGCGAGAGCGACCGCGGTGAGGATCTGCACGGCGTGGTCGACACCCTCGTACGGCTCGTCCTCGACCAGCGCCAGTCGGCACGCGAGCGCAAGGACTGGCCCGCCGCCGACGCCATCCGTGACCAGCTCAACCAGTCCGGCCTTGTCATCGAGGACGGTCCCAGTGGGCCCCGGTGGACGCTCGGACCGCGCTGAGCGGGTCCTCGCACCATGCGTGAGCAGCGCAAATGTGCCGCCCGGCCGTCCGGGCGGCACACTTTCACTTGACGACGTTTTTCTGAAGCAACGAAACAGGTAGGTCATGGCCGGGAACAGCCAGCGCAGGAACCGCCGCACGTCCAACAAGAAGGGCATGCAGGTCGGCAGCGGTGGCCAGCGACGCCGTGGTCTCGAAGGCAAGGGACCGACGCCGCCCGCCTCCGTCCGTAAGGGACACAAGAAGAACAGGGTGGCGAACGCCCAGGCCAAGCAGGCCGCGGCACGCCGTCCTGCCCCGCGCCGTGGCGGCGCCAAGGGCACCTCGGAGATGGTCGTCGGCCGTAACCCGGTCTTCGAGGCGCTGCGCGACGGCGTTCCCGCGACCACGCTCTACGTCCAGCAGTACATCGACAACGACGAGCGGGTCCGCGAGGCACTGCAGCTCGCCGGTGAGCGCGGCAACATCCACCTCATGGAGGCCCCGCGCCCCGAGCTCGACCGGATGACGAACGGCCTGAACCACCAGGGCCTCGTCCTCCAGGTCCCGCCGTACGAGTACGCGCACCCGGAGGACCTCACCGCCGCCGCGTACGACAACAACGAGGACCCGCTGATCGTCGCGCTCGACGGCGTCACCGACCCCCGGAACCTCGGCGCGATCGTGCGTTCGGTATCGGCCTTCGGCGGCCACGGCGTCGTCGTCCCCGAGCGCCGGGCGGCCGGCATGACGGCAGGGGCCTGGAAGTCCTCGGCCGGCACCGCGGCCCGTACCCCCGTCTCGCGCGTCACCAACCTGACCCGCGCCCTGGAGGGCTACCAGAAGGCGGGCCTCACCGTGGTCGGCCTCGCCGCCGACGGCGAGCACACCGTCGAGGACCTGCAGGAGCTGGCGGGTCCCGTCGTCATCGTCATCGGCAGCGAGGGCAAGGGCCTCGGCCGTCTCGTCGGCGAGACGTGCGACTACCGGGTCCGGATCTCGATGCCGGGCGGCGCCGAATCGCTGAACGCCGGTGTGGCCGCGGGCATCGTGCTCTACGAGGTGGCCCGCCGCCGGGCGTGAGGCACATGGCGGGGCGAGGCATCCGGGATTCTCCTTCGATGCCGCACCCCGGGGCGCGGCGGACGGGGCATGTCGACACGTCACCCGGCGGTCCGCCGGTGCGGCCCCGCGCCGGATGTCTCGGAGCCGCCACCGGAAGCGCCCCGGGACATCACGCCGTGCGTCTCGGAACGCCGTGAGCCCGACATCACTTCGCCCGAGACGGAGGCCTGCGTGTCCGTCTCCCGGCGAGGCGCGTTACGCGGAGTCCATGACGCCGATTCGCCGCCCGGTCATGCGGAGGTACGTCACCTGTCTGCGCGGCGCTGCACCCGATGTGGTGGTGGATCTCCGCACGCGCTCGGGGGCGTACGGCAGCCGGGAGGCCGCCCGGCCGGACGCGGAGGGCCTGAGCGGGCTCCGTCCGGCCGAAGGACTGGGCCGCGCGCCGTGCCGGTCCGCATGCCTGGATCGGGCAGACTCGCGCTGTGCGGACGGGTGTTGACGGGTCTCGGACACTTCCGATGCGTCAAGGCAGTGTCCTAATCACACATCACTCGGTTAGATGAGTGTGGACACCAGAACGCCTCGGTTCGACGACCAACCCGCCCTGAGCATGACGAAGGTGGACAGCGACCCCGCGCAGGTCATCGTCAGCCACGCCAGTTTCCGGGTGCAGCTCGCCCCGGGTCAGCGCACACGTCTGCGCCCCCTGGGCTCCGCGGGGCCGGCGAGGATCCCCGCGATGAGTGGCGCGGGGGCCCGCAGGCGGGCTCCCGTCGTCTGGAGCGGCAGGTCCGAGCCCGGCGACCCCGCCGCGACCGGACTCCTGCAGGCCGTACGGAACTCCACCGCCGGCCGCCTCGACACCCGCCCCAGCGGCGACTTCGGCGCGGGCTACGACGACGCGGGGGGCGGCACGCAGGTCATCCCGCGCCTGGACGAGACCCAGCCCAACCCCGTGGTCCCCGCGCCCCACAAGTACGGCGGCGGCCGGAGCGGCCCCCTGCTGCCCCCCATGCGGCAGGCCGTCGGCGCCTACGACTCCGCGGGCACGCCGCCGCACGACGGGTACGACATCGGCCACGGCGAGGAGTCCCAGGACGGCGAGGGCCGTGACGGCGCGACCGCCGGGGAGCGCCGCCACGCCGGCGACAACGTCCGGCACGCCTACTACCCCGACCGCCGGATGAACCTCGGCGTCGTGCTCCTCCCGCTGCGCGTCCTGCTCGGTTTCATCTCGATCTACGCCGGCATGGGCAAGCTCTGCGACCCCGCCTACTTCGAGGGCGGCGACCGGGGCTCCATGGTCAAGTGGCTGACCTCGCTGCACCCGTGGTCCGCCGCGGAGCCGCTGCGCGACTTCGCGCTGTCCCACCCCGTCGGCGCCGGGCTCCTGGTCGCCTTCCTCCAGGTCGTCGTGGGCGTCCTCACGGTCCTCGGCCTGTGGCAGCGGGTCGCCGCCGCCTTCGGCGCCCTGCTCTCCGCCGCTCTCCTGGTGACGGTCAGCTGGCGCAGCGTCGCCACCTACGGCGTCTCGGACATCATCTTCCTGGCCGCCTGGAGCCCGCTCGTCATCGCGGGTGCCCCCGTCTACTCCCTGGACGGGCGTCTCGCGGGCGAGGCCTGGCGCACGCTGGGTCCGCGATCGGAGATCCGGGACCTCCGCCGCCGGGTGCTGCGCCGGGGCAGCGCGGTGGCCACCGTGGTCGTCGGTCTGACACTGCTCGTCGGTTCCATGCTGGGCGGAGCGGTCCGCTCCAGCGAGGTCGTCACCGTGCCGGGGCCCGACAGCTACCCGACCAACCAGCTGCCCGGTTCCCCGCTCCCCGGCGAGTCCAAGGCCAAGAAGCGCAAGCCTTCCAGCACCCCGGAGGGCCGTCGTCCGGAGACGTCTCCCTCCAGTGCTCCCGGTACCCCGTCGGCCAAGGAGTCCACTCCGGGGTCCGAATCCTCGCGTGAGTCCGGCCCCACCGCCGGGGCGAGCACGGGGCAGCCCAGCCAGACCCAGGGCACCGGCCAGGCTCCGCCGCAGGAGCCGGAGCCGCAGGAGCCGCCGTCCGGAGACCCCGGCCCCAGCTCCTCCGGTTCCAGCAGCTCCGGCGGGGCCACCGGCGGTTCGGACGGCGGCGGTTCGGACGGCGGTTCCGGTGGCGGTTCGTCCGGCGGCGCCGGCCAGAACCCGATCGGCGGCCTGCTCGGCTGACGACCGCACCACACACGCCGTGAGGGCGGCCACCGGACATCCGGTGGCCGCCCTCACGCATGGACGGGGTGTGCGGGGGCCGTCAGCCGCCCGCGTGGGCGCCGAGTTCCTTCGCGGCCTCGGTGAGGTCCTTCGCGGTGTCGATGGCCCGCCAGTAGGCGCCCTGCGGCAGCGGGTACCCGGCCAGCCGTCGCTCGCGGGCCAGCCTGGGGAACGTCGTACGCTCGTGGTCGCCCAGGTCCGGCAGCATCGTCGTGAAGGAGGGCGCGAAGACGTACACGCCGGCGTTGATCAGGTACGGGGACGGCGGTGACTCGATGAAGTCCGTGATGTGCCCGAAGGCGTCCGTCTCCACGGCACCCCAAGGGATCCGCGGCCGGGCAAGCGCGAGTGTCGCGGTGGCGTCCCGCTCCGCGTGGAAGGCGGCCATCTCCCGCAGGGAGAAGCGGGTCCAGATGTCGCCGTTGGTCGCATACCAGGGCTCCGACGGATCCGGGAGCCGTGTGGCGGCATGCTTGAGACCGCCGCCCCGGCCCAGAGGCTCGGTCTCGACGACGGTCGTGACGCGCAACGGAAGTACGGCGGAGTCCAGCCATTCCTGCAGGACACCGGCGAGATGGCCGCACGAGATCACGGCATCGGTGACGCCCTCGGAGGCCAGCCAGGACAGCTGATGGCCGATGATCGGCGTCCCGGTTCCCGGGATCTCGACCATCGGCTTGGGGCGGTCATCGGTGTACGGGCGCAGCCGTGACCCCTGGCCACCCGCCAGGATCACGGCCTGCGTCGGATACGTATGCATGCCAGGCACGATATGCCGTGCCCGGACATGCCCGGCTCAGCTGAACTGTGCGACCCCCGAGGCGAACGAGGTGTCGCAGACGGGACGGGAGAAGCGGTGGGCGCGGGTCGGGCCGTACTGGTCGACGGCCGCCTTGCCCAGGGCCCTGGCGAGCGACATGCAGTGCCTGGCGAGCGACGGACGCCCCTCGACGGCACGCTGGAGGCTCGTCAGGGCGACGCCCGGGTCCTTCTCCCGGAGTTCCAGCAGGAGCTTGTCCCGCAGAAGGTCCTGCGGTGCCCGTGCCTTGGCCTGCTTGGAGACGGTCTCCGAGGCGGCGGTGAGCAACTGGGTCTCGGTGTCCTGCCCCGACCACTGCACACGGGTGACCGCGAGGGTCCCGGACAGGACCATGACGACGGGCAGTACGAGAGCGAGGGTTCGGCCGATTCGGCGCGCGGTGTGGGTCACGCAGGCGAGCGTAGCGGGCAGTGACGACCCGGCGACATTTCGTCACCCTTGCGGGGGACGGTTCGACGGGGCTTTTCGAATCGCACGTTGACGTGATGGGGTGAATTGGCCGTTCTGCCGGGGTATTTGGTGCCCGGCTGACGCGAAACCCGAAGCCGCGACACGACACGCGAACGGCCCCGCGTTCCTCGGAGGGAGGAACGCGGGGCCGCAGCGGGATGATCGGGTGATCAGTCGGTCAGGCGCTCGCCGGTCGAGGTGGCGAAGACGTGCAGCTCGTCCGGGCGCGGCACGACGTGCAGCTCGGTGCCCTTCTCCGGGACGGCGCGGCCGCCGACGCGGACGACCAGCTCCTTGTGCTCGCCACCGACCTGCGCGGCGCCGTAGACGAACCCGTCGGCGCCGAGCTCCTCGACGACGTTGACGGAGACGGCCAGGCCGGCCGGGGCGTCGGCGGAGCCCTTGGTGAGGCCGTGTGCGGCGGCGCCGCCGTGCTCGACGATGTCGAAGTGCTCGGGGCGGATGCCGACCGTGACGGTGCGGTCACCGCGGTCGGCGGCGGCGGTGAGCGCGGCGCGGGAGACCGGGACGACGCTGTTGCCGAACTTCACACCGCCGTCGGTGATCGGGACCTCGACGAGGTTCATCGCCGGGGAGCCGATGAAGCCGGCCACGAAGAGGTTCGCCGGGCGGTCGTACATGTTGCGCGGCGAGTCGACCTGCTGGAGCAGACCGTCCTTGAGGACCGCGACGCGGTCACCCATGGTGAGGGCCTCGACCTGGTCGTGGGTCACGTAGACGGTGGTGATGCCGAGGCGGCGCTGCAGCGAGGCGATCTGCGTACGCGTAGACACGCGGAGCTTGGCGTCGAGGTTCGACAGCGGCTCGTCCATGAGGAAGACCTGGGGCTCACGCACGATGGCGCGGCCCATGGCCACACGCTGGCGCTGACCACCGGAGAGCGCCTTCGGCTTGCGGTCCAGGTAGTCGGTGAGGTCCAGCATCTTGGCGGCCTCTTCGACCTTCGCCCGGATCTCGGTCTTGTTCACACCGGCGATCTTCAGGGCGAAGCCCATGTTGTCCGCGACGGACATGTGCGGGTAGAGCGCGTAGTTCTGGAACACCATGGCGATGTCCCGGTCCTTCGGGGGCAGGTGCGTGACGTCGCGGTCACCGATGCGGATCGCACCGCCGTTGACGTCCTCGAGACCCGCGAGCATGCGCAGGGAGGTCGACTTGCCGCAACCGGAAGGACCGACGAGGACGAGGAACTCGCCGTCCTCGATGTCGATCTCGAGCTGGTCCACGGCCGGCTTCGTGGAGCCGGGGTAGACGCGGGACGCCTTGTCGAACGTGACACTGGCCATGACGATGCTTCTCCTCACCGGCAGGAACGTGCCGGACGATCCGAGTAATGGAGTGGTGTGGTCCACCGGAGTGAACCTGGAGTGACGCTACCTGGCGATTTCGGATCTGTCAGTAGTCCAAGGTCCCGAATATTGGGCGTGACCAGGCCGTGGGGTTGGTTAGACTGCCTTGGCACGCCTCCTTAGCTCAGCTGGCCAGAGCAACGCACTTGTAATGCGTAGGTCATCGGTTCGAATCCGATAGGGGGCTCGACGGAACCCCAGGTCACATAGCCCGTGACCTGGGGTTTTCGCCTTTCCTTGATCAGTTCGTGGTCTACGCCACACGCCTGATTCGGCTCCGAATCGACTCGTGGGGGCCAGATGGGGGCCCGGGCACGCAATGCGTAGGTCTCGGGTTCGAACCCCGAAAGCAGATGTGAGAAAAGCCGGGCCGGACACGCTCTGACCTGGTCTTTTCTGATTTGCCTGAGCGGCCTCTGGTCCGAACCGCTTGCCGATTGGGCCCTGAGGCGGCCCGGCAGGCCCAATCTGGGGCCCGCGCGGGCCGTGCCGGTCGTTTTCCCCATCGCCGACATGGTCGTGAGCGTGATGTCGACGGCCAGCGCCAGACTCCGCCTCATCGGCGGCAGGCCGGGCAGCTCTACCAGCGCAGTCGGAGCAGAACTATGGGTACGTTTTGCGGTTCGATGACGTGGACGCGGTGCTCCAAGTGGCGCGCGTTGTCGGAGACGATCCCGGGAAGACGCCCTGAGCGTGGCGGGCGCGAAGGCCGCGCATCTTGAGTACGCCGAGGCGGGGGACCAGGTACAGCTCGATGGCGCGGGCGTACTCGTGGACGGTGGTCCTTTTAAGCTCGGTCTTCTTCCTGTGCCAGCTCAGCAGGAACTCCACCACGGTAAGCCCACGTTTGTGACCTTCGGATCGGCGCCGAGCACCGCCGGTCAGGGCGCGGGGTCGGTCTTGGCGGTGTCGTTGACGTTGGTCAGGCAGGCTTTCATGAAGGCGTCGCGGTGGATGTTGCCGCCGGTGGGTTCCTGGGAGATCTGGGCGTACTCCTGCGAGCAGGTGCTGTCGCTCGCGGTGTAGGTCATGCTGCCGTCGTCGACGTACACGCCCCCCGATATCACGCCGGACGCGTAGGCGCCGAGGAGCGTTGAGCGGCCGAAAACGGGCTTGTCCACAGTCTTGGTGACGACCTTGGGCGGGCGAGACTCGGCTTGATGGGCGCGGTGGTCGGCAGTAGCCGCCTGGCGGCGGGCGGTGGCGAGCGCGGAGTGGGTACTGACGTGGTCCACCGTGGCTGCGGTGACGGACAGGGCGGTCAACCCGCAGGCGGCAATGGCAATGACGTTGGCTCGGTTCACGGTTGTCCTTCAGGTAAGGAAATCGGAGGGGGAAGACCACGCAGCAGGTCGTGGGTGCGGCCCGGAGGCGGCGGAGCATCGCCTCGCCGCCGCGCAAGGCGTACTGACCCGCTCGGGCAGGCAGTCAGCCAGCGTTGGTGGTCCACTTGCCGCTGAAGAATGAGCTGCCGCCGCGCCACCGTCACCTCCCTGAGTGGGAGGGTGCGGGTTCGAGGCGGTGCCGGATCTTGGGGGCCGCAATTCGCCCGGACACGACGGGCCCCGCTCGCGTCTGTGCGCGGGGCGGCCTCCTCGGCGCGGGCTGGTCAGTATGCGCCGCTGTCCCGTAGCTCACTCACGACCTGCGCCCGCAGTTCCGGGCAGTACGCCTTCACGCCCATCAACAGCAGTTCGTTCGCCTCTTGCTTCTGCGTGCCCCAGTCCGGCCCGTACGGGTACAGACCGCCCTCGTCGAACATCCACTTCACGCTGTGCCCCGCGCCCAGACCGTCGCACCACTCCTGTGGAAAGTCGATGAGGTCACCGTCGGATGGCTGCCGCTCGGCCCAGCTGCGCCACGACGCAAGGTGCACGGCGTCGAGGAACTTGACTTCCCTGCTGACACTCGGCGACGCCTTCGGCTTGGCAGGCGTCTTGTCGTCGCTTGTACTGCCACAGGCAGCAAGCGAAGCGAGCATGGCAGCGGCCAGTAGCACGCTATTGGTAAAGCGGCGCATCGTGTCCCCAGGGTGTGTGAAGTCGGCACGGGGCAGCCACGGTTGAATGAACCAAGGCCCACCGTCACGGGTCGGCGGGGCCTTGGCCGAAGAGATCAGTAGTTGGCGTTGGCGATGAGGTCACCATCCTGGCCGTAGACGCTGACAAGCCCGTTCTTGGACTCGTAGCAGGACGTGAACGCCGAGGCGATGAGCTTCGCGTCCCCCTGGCTGTCGCTCATAAGCCCGCCACTGAAGTCGGTGTAGACCTCAGCCGCGTCCAGGATGTCGTTCCGCTTGTCCGCGCCGGTCACCTTTGTCACGTGCTGGACAGCCTTCTTCTCCGTCGCCGTACCGGACTTGGCGACGCAGGCCTTGAACTGCTCTGCCTGCGTCTTCGTGTTCGTCTTCGTCTTCTGCGTGGGCGTCGCCTCGGCCTTGTCGGACTCCGGCGTGCGGCCGGCGGTGACGGCCTTGTCCTTGGCGCCGGTGTCGATGGAGTCGCCGTTTCCGCCACCGGCCGCGGCGGCGATGCCGATCAGAACGAAGAGGGCAATGACGCCGAGGCAGCCGAAGCCGACGATCTTCCCTGCCTTCGACTTCTTCGGCGGCTGCGGCTGGAACGGCGGAATGCCGTGGCCCTGCTGCTGCGGGCTGCCCCAACCGGGCTGGGGCTGCTGCGGGTACTGCTGCTGGCTCATGGTCCCCCCAGGGGATGTAGATGCACCTTGCGGGTGCGTGTGACGTGTGAAGCTGGAATGTGCGTCAGGCGGCCCAGGCGTCGAGGGCGCCTGTAGCCCACAGCGGGACCAGGCGGCGAACAACTGGAGCTTGACCAGGCTGGGCCGGCGGGCCTGGGAGCGCAGGGTGTCGTAGCACTCGGGCATGTCCGTCCCGCCCTGCTGCCAGCTGTGCAGGTGCCGCAGCGCCTGCAAGTGAGAGGAGAACGACGATCCATGACAGTTGTCGCCTCCTTGCCTTCGCGACGGGACAGCGGGAGAGAGGGCGGGCGTACGTGCCGCGCACCGAGCCCGGTGGTGCAGGTCAGGCGCCATCGCCGTGTTGCAATGGCCCCTGAAATCCGCCAGATTGCAAAGGAACTCCGGCGTAGCTGGTGGGTCAGATAGCAGCCGGGGCCTTCTTGTACCAGTCCGTGATCACCTTGGTCAGGTGCACGACGTTCTGCTGACGCATGATCGGGGCGGAGGCGTTCGGCTCGAAGTCCTCGTTCGCGTCCGTGGTACGCCAGATGCTGTCCTCGGTGACGGGGGCGGTCATGTGCCGGTCGAGCCGCTTGAAGAACTCCTGGATGTCACCGTCCTCGGCTCCGTCCTCCTTCAGGTTGCGGTAGACGCCGCCCAGGACGCGGAGCATGCCCACCGAGCCCAGGAGCGAGGACTCGCGCAGCCTCATGGCCTTGGTGGGGGGAGCCGGCGGCTCGTTCTTCTTCTTCTCGGAGAGCGAGGGATCGTAGTTGTCCACGTCCTCCTCGGTGATCTCCGCGAGCGCGGTGAACGCAACGGAGATGACATCCAGGAAGCCGCGGACGCTCTCGATGACCTCGTTGTCGGTCAGCGACTCGACCTTCTTGCTGACACGGCCACCGGGACCGGCGATGACGGCCCGCGTGATGTCGGCGACGTGCTTGGCGCCCATCAGGTTGCGGTTGGTCAGGGTCATCCGGTCCCGCTCGATGTCGACCTTGCCCAGGAAGAGGGGGTGGAGGACGATGTCGCTGAGCGTGCGGTTGGCGATGCGCGAGGTGTCGAAGCGGGCCCGGACGGCGCCGGAGATTCCCTTGGCATTGTCCGCGACATCGACGAACATCTGCTGGCCGCTGACGCCGTCGGGCTCCACGTAGATGTCAATGCCGACGAACTCGTCCTTGAGTCGCTGCATTCGGCCGATCAGCGCCTCGCGGTCCTGCTCCAGCTTCGGCTTCTTGGCCTCGTTGGCGCGGTGGATCTCCCGGTCGATGCGGGAGACCTCGTCCGTGATGCGCTTCTTCTCCAGGTGGACCCCGAGGATGCGGTGCTGGCCGTCGATCGTGATCAGGCGTCCGATGCCGCCGATGGACCACGGGACGGTGAGGTAGCCGACCGAGCCGTCTTCGGTGATCGGCTCGAAGCGGCAGCCACCGGTGTCTCGGATCAGGAGGGCCGGAGCCACCCAGCCGGGGTTGTCGGCGAGGTACTGGCCGAATCCCTTGGCGTGGGTGATGTCCACCTTGCGGTTGTCCGGGTCCGGCTTGGCCGGGTCCGGGATGGTGAGGATGACCGAGAGGTCGGCGAGCGGAATGCGCGTCGTGTAGACGGTCCGGCCGCCCTGGCTGGTGCGGATCGCCAGGTAAGTGGACTCCTCACGCACCAGGGAGAGGCGCGAGGCGTCGACAGTGATGGTCATGGATGACTTCCTTTCCGAGCAGGTAGCCCACGGGGGGGCAGTGCGAGAGAGGTCAGGCGGTGCGTGCCGCCCGCTGGGATCGGCAGGGATCTGAAGAGATCGGATGCGCGGCACGGACTCAGCAGAGCACCTCGGGCCACCGCTTCCACTCGGAAGCAGGACTAGATAAGCACAGCACTGAAAGCATCGTCAAACAGCTTGCCAGACTTGACGACCGCTGTAATGTGTTAACCGTCCACTACCCGACTGGCCCGAGAGGTGCGGAACCCCACGCCATGCCCCAGCAGCCACCAGCCCAACAGGCGCCCTCAGCGCACGTGACAGCCGCCGAGATCTCCCGCATCGCAGGGGTCACGCGCGCCACTGTCAGCAACTGGCGCCGCCGCCACGACGACTTCCCCGCCCCCAGCGGAGGCACGGAAACCAGCCCGCTCTACGACCTGCCGGCCGTCCAGGCATGGCTGCGGGGACGCGGGCACACCTCCACCGCCTCGCCGACCGAGGAGCTGCGTACGGCGCTACGGCTACTGGGACCCGGCTCGGGTGTGGCCGCGCGACTGTTCCCGCTGGCGGCTGCTGCGTCCCGCCGCACGCCGGAGGAGCTGGCCGAACTCACCGCCGTGCCCGACGACCAGCTGATTGCCCGCGCGGAGAAGGCCGCAGCCCAGCTCCCCGCAGCTGTGCCCGAGGCCGAGCCGGTCCGCTACGGTCCCGACGACGCGGGCGCGGTCCGCTCGCTGCTGGCTTGCGTCCGTGAGGCGGGGGCACAGGCCGCCGTCGATGTCCTTGCTGAGCGCGAGCTGGACGAGGGCGCCGCCAGCGGCGTCTACCAGACCCCCGAGGGCCTGGCTTTGCTCATGGCACGGCTCCTGCCCGCCGGCACGTCCCGCGTCCTCGACCCTGCCTGCGGCAGCGGCACGCTCCTCGCCGCCGCCGCCCGGCAGGGCGCACAGGAGCTGTTCGGGCAGGACTCGCTCCCCGTCCAGGGCCAGCGCAGCGCGGTCCGGCTGCTGCTCGCCGCGCCCGAGGCCGAGACGGCGATCCGCGTCGGTGACAGCCTGCGCGCCGACGCCTTCCCCGACGTCACGGTGGACGCCGTCCTGTGCAACCCGCCGTTCGGCGACCGCGATTGGGGTCATGACGAGCTGGCCTACGACCCGAGGTGGGCGTACGGACTCCCGCCGCGCTTCGAATCCGAACTGGCCTGGGTACAACACGCCCTCGCGCACCTGGAGCCCGGCGGCCACGCGGTCATGCTGCTGCCGCCCGCTCTCGCCTTCCGCTCCTCCGGCCGCCGCATCCGCGCGGAACTCATCCGCAGCGGGGCCCTGCGCGCCGTCGCCTCACTTCCGGCGCGTGCCGCGTATCCGCTTCACATCGGCCTGCAGGTCTGGGTGTTCCAACGCCCCGAGCCGGGCGGCACGGATCGTGCGACGGTGCTGTTCGTCGACGGGGAGGGCGAGCAGCGGGGCAGCGCCACGGGCACGCCGTCCACCACCGATACGGCCACGGCCGGCGTCGGCACCCGCGGCGGCTCACGCCCCCGCCGATCCGGCTCCTCCTCTTCCGCCGCCTCCTCTGCCCCTGCCTCTTCCGCCTCTGTCTCCTCCTTCGGCTGGGCGGGGCTGACCGACCGGGTCCTCGGCCAGTGGGCCGCGTTCACCACCGCCCCCGACACCTACGCCGACGAGCCCGGCGTCGCCCGCGCGGTGCCGCTCGTCGACCTCCTCGACGACGTCGTCGACGTCACCCCGGCCCGTCATGTGCGGGCGACCGCGGCCGACATCGACCCGGCCGCCCTAGCCGGGCGCGTCCACGACCTGCACGGACGACTGGCCGAGCAGGTCGCCGCCCTGGCAGCCGCATCCGCGTCCGGCGGATGGCAGCCGTCCGGGGCGTCAGCCCGCGAGTGGCGTACGGCGACCGTCTCCGACCTGGCACGCGGCGGGGCACTGACCGTGGTACGGGCGGCGGCGCCCAGCACGCGAGGCTCCAAGGGCCCTGCCGCCCCCACCGTGGACCGGCCGGTCCTCACCGCCCAGGACATCTCCGCCGGAACCCCCCCGTCCGGCGGGGCCGTTGACATCCACGCTGACACCGCGCAACCCGTCGCCGCCGGGGACGTCCTCGTACGCGCCGTCGCGGGCGGCGGCGACGCGGCCGCGATGACCCGGGTCGCCGACGACCAGGACGCCGGAGCACTGCTCGGTCCACACATCCACCTCCTACGCCCCGACCCGGCCCGCCTCGACCCGTGGTTCCTGGCCGGATTCCTCGGCGCCGAGGACAACATCGCCTCCGCGTCCACCGGCAGCACCCACGTGCACGTCACACCGGGCCGCCTGCGCGTACCGCTCCTGCCCCTGGAGGAGCAGAGGCGCTACGGGGAGGCCTTCCGCAGCGTGTACGAGCTGCGCGCGGCCGTCCGCCGAACCGCCGACCTCGCCGCCGACACCGCGGCCACCCTCATCACTGGCCTGACCGCCGGCGTACTCCTGCCACCGGACACCCCGGACACCCCGGACAGCCGTTCCGCCTGAAACGCCCAACGCGTCCCACCACACACGACCACACTGGATCCCTGCCGTCCCACACCCGGACGGCGCTCTTCGGAAGGAAGCCGGGACCTCTTGAACATCAGCAAGCACACGGAGCTGGCAAACCACGCCTGGTCCGTCGCCGATCTCCTGCGCGGTGACTACCGACAGTCCGACTACGGCAAGGTCATCCTGCCGTTCACCGTGCTGCGCCGCCTGGAGTGCGTCCTGGAACCGACGCGCGACAAGGTCGGCGAGACCGTCGCCAGGTTCGCGGGCCAGGAGATCGACACCGACCACTTCCTGCGCAAGGCCTCGGGTAACTCCTTCTACAACAAGAGTGACCTCACGCTGCGGAAGATCGCGGCCGACCCGCAGAACGCGGCGAAGAACCTGCAGATCTACGTCGGCGCCTTCTCCGACAACGCCCGCGAGGTCCTCGACAAGTACGAGTTCAACCAGCAGGTCAGGAAGCTCGACTCCACGAAGCTCCTCTACCAGGTCATCGGCAAGTTCACCGACCTGGACCTGCACCCTGATGTCGTGCCCAACCACAACATGGGCTACATCTTCGAGGAGTTGATCCGTCGCTTCGCCGAGCAGTCGAACGAGACCGCGGGCGAGCACTTCACCCCGCGCGAGGTCATCAAGCTGATGGTCAACCTGTTGGTGGCACCCGACGGGGACGCCCTCAGCCTGCCGGGTGTCGTCCGCACGGTCATGGACCCGGCCTGCGGCACGGGCGGCATGCTCAGCGCCGCCGACGACCGCATCAAGGCCCTCAACCCGGACGCGACGGTCGAGGTGTACGGGCAGGAGCTCAACCCCGAGTCCTGGGCGATCTGCCGCTCCGACCTCATGATCAAGGGCCAGGACCCGGAGAACATCGCCTTCGGCAACTCCTTCTCCGACGACGGCCACGCCCGACGGAAGTTCGACTACATCCTCGCCAACCCGCCGTTCGGCGTGGAGTGGAAGAAGGTCAGGGAGGAGGTCGAGTACGAGCACAAGTCGCTCGGCGACGCCGGCCGCTTCGGCGCGGGCCTGCCGCGCATCAACGACGGCTCGCTGCTCTTCCTCCAGCACATGATCTCGAAGATGAAGCCGATAGACGTGAACGGCGGAGGCGGCTCCCGCATCGCCATCGTCTTCAACGGCTCCCCGCTGTTCACGGGCGCGGCCGAGTCCGGCGAGTCCAACATTCGCCGCTGGATCCTGGAGAACGATTGGCTGGAGGCCATCGTCGCCCTCCCCGACCAGCTCTTCTACAACACCGGCATCTCCACGTACTTCTGGATCCTCACCAACCGCAAGGACGCCGAACACAAGGGCAAGGTCGTCCTGCTCGACGCGCGCGACCAGTGGCAGAAGATGCGCAAGTCACTCGGCGACAAGCGCAAGGAGCTGGGCGACGGGGAGAACGGCCGCCCCGACCACATCGGCGACATCACCCGGCTGTACGCGGAGGCCGTCCAGGTCGCCAAGGACCCCGAGCACCCGCTGCACGGCAAGGTCAAGGTCTTCGCCAACGAGGACTTCGGCTACCAGCGCATCACGGTCGAACGCCCCCTGAAGCTCCGCTTCGAGCTGACGGAGGGGACCCTGACGGCACTGGCCGAGGCCAAGCCGGTGGCCAAGCTGGAGGAGAGCGAGAAGTTCGTCGCCGCGCTGCGCCCGCTGCTCGGCTCAACGTGGCCGACGAAGTCGGAGGCGTTCATCGCGCTTACGGACGCGGCGGTCGCGGCCGGCCTGACGTGGCCGTCGGGCGCGCCGTTCGCCAAGGCGGTACGGGAGGCGGTTGGAGTCCGCGACCCCGAGGGCGAGGTCCAGAAGGTCAAGGGCGCACCGGAGCCCGATTCGGACCTGCGGGACTATGAGAACGTCCCGCTCGGCGAGGACGTCGAGGACTACCTCAAGCGCGAGGTGCTGCCGCACGTCCCGGACGCGTGGATCGACCACACCAAGACGAAGATTGGCTACGAGATCCCAGTGACGCGGCACTTTTACGTGTACAAGCCGCCGAGGCCGCTGGCGGAGATCGACGCGGAGCTGAAGTCCCTTGAGGCCGAGATCCAGGCGCTGCTGGGCGAGGTGACGGAATGACGGCCAGCACGCTTCCGTATGGAGCATCACCGCCAGACTCGTGGGTGGTAGTCCCGCTCAAGTACCTCACGACGCTCACGAACGGCTATGTCTTCAACTCTGCCGATTGGGTCGACGCTGGCACTCCGATCATTCGAATCGAGAACCTCAACGGTTCGCTGAACTTCAACCACTCCGGTTCGATGCTGCCCGGTCGATACCGCGTGAAGTCCGGGGACCTGCTCTTCTCGTGGTCCGGGAATCCGGGAACGTCGTTCGGCCCGTACCTCTGGAATGAACCCGGCGACTACTACTTGAATCAGCACATCTTCAAGATGGGCGTTTCTGGTTGCGATGCCCGGTGGCTTTACTGGTCCTTGAAGGCTGCAACGCACTGGATCGAACGGGAACTCACGAGCGGCATGATCGGAATGGTTCATGTCACCAAGGAGGAACTGGCGGCTGTCCCGATCCCGGTTCCGCCTGTCGAACTGCAGCGCCGCATCGCCGACTTCCTCGACGCCGAGACCGCCCGCATCGACGCACTTGGGCAGATGCTTCAGCAGCAGATTTCCTTGCTGGAGATGCGTCGGCAGATTCAGATCACGGATTCGGTCACCGGATCGGATTCTGATGCGCAGCGTTCCTTGCATGCTGTCGCGGAAGTAGTCCTCGGGCGCCAGCGCGCTCCACAGCATGCGGAGGGACAGCACATGGTCCCGTACCTCCGGGCTGCGAACGTCAAGGACGGACGGTTGGAACTGTCCGATGTGATGGCTATGAACTTCACTCCAGACGAGCAGCGCATCTTCGCGCTCCGCCCAGGCGACGTATTGGTAACCGAAGGGAGCGGCAGTCTCAAGGCGGTCGGAGCCGCCGCAGTCTGGGCCGGAGAACTGGTCGGGAAGGTTTGCTTCCAGAACACGTTGCTCCGCATTCGCCCAAGGCCTGGGCTTGCAGATGGCAAGTTTCTTGAGTGGTGGGCGCGCTCGACCTTTGCCTCCGGTGAGTTCGCAGCCATTGCCACCGGTGCCAACATCTACCATCTCAGCGCCGAACGTGTTCGGTCGCTACTCACAAGGTTCCCCGACTTGGACAAGCAGCGGCGTATCGCCGACCACCTGGCTGAGGAGACCAGGAGGATCGACCGGCTCATTGCGGCCCGCAGGCGTCAGGTCGGATTGCTCACCGAACGCCGCCAAGCCCTCATCACCGCCGCCGTCAGCGGCCAGTTCGACGTCTCCACCGCCAGCAGGCGCAAGGTAACGGACGGAGTGAACGCGTAGCCATGAGCCCCATCCACAGCGAGTCCGCTTTCGGTGGCGCCATCGTCGCCGCCATGGTCGAGCGCGGCTGGCGCGAGGCGCGCCCGCAGGACTACCGGGCCGACGTCGGCCTGGACACCAACGAGTTGTTCACCTTCATCGGGGCGACCCAGCCCGACGAGTGGAACGAACTCCTCACCGTCTACGGCGGAGACCCGAACGAGGCCCAGCGCGGGTTCGCCGGCCGCCTCGACCAGGCCATCGCAACCAACGGGCTCCTCGATGTCCTCCGCAACGGCGTCAAGGACCGGGGCGTCCTCCTCCGCGTCGCCTACTTCAAGCCGAACCTCGTCGCTCACGACTCCGTCCTCGACGGCTACCGGGCCAACCGCCTCACCGTCGTCCGCGAACTCGAGTACGCGACCAAGCAGGCCGACTGGGGCAACCGGCTCGACCTCGCCCTCTTCCTCAACGGAATCCCCGTCGCTACAGCCGAGTTGAAGAACCCGCTGACCAAGCAGGGCGTGGAACACGCCAAGGAGCAGTACCGCACCGACCGCGACCCGACCGAGCTGATCTTCACGCGCCGGGTCGTCGCGAACTTCGCCGTCGACCCGGACCTGGTCTTCGTCGCCACCCAGCTCAAGGGGAAGAACACCCGCTTCCTCCCGTTCAACACCGGCTCCAACGGCCCCGGTCAGCCGGGCGGCGCAGGCAACCCGGCCCCGACCGCCTACGGCACGTACGCCACGTCCTACCTCTGGGAGCAGGTCTGGCAGCCGGACAACTGGCTGGACCTGCTCCAGCGGTTCGTGCACCTGCACAAGAGCAAGACGCCCGGCGGCGGCAGCACCAAGACGATGGTCTTCCCCCGGTTCCAGCAGTGGGACGCGGTCAAGAAGCTCACCACGCACGCCGCCACGCACGGCGCGGGCCACGACTACCTGGTCATGGCCTCGGCCGGCTCAGGCAAGTCGAACACCATCGGCTGGCTCGCGCACCGCCTCAGCGACCTGCACACCCCCACCGACCCCCACGAACTCGAAGCCGAGGCCGTGGCCAAGGGCCTCAGGCCGGGCGTGCCGGTCTTCGACAAGGTCATCGTCATCACCGACCGCCGCAACCTGGACGCGCAACTCCGGGAAACAGTCGGCAATTTCGAGCAGACCGCGGGCCTGGTCGTGAAGATCGACGAGAAGCACGGGGCGAAGGGCGAGCAGCTCGCCAAGGCCCTCTCCCGCGACACCGGGAAGATCGTCACCGTCACCCTGCACTCCTTCCCGGCACTGCTCGATTACCTCCAGCGCAACCCGACCGAGATCCGGGGCAGCCGCTTCGCGATCATCGTGGACGAGGCGCACTCCTCGCAGTCCGGCGACGCCGCCACCGCCGTACGGTCGGCCCTGCGCGACCTCGGCCTGGACTCCGACTCCGACGAAGCGGGCGCGACCACGGTCAAGGCCCCGGCCGCCGCCAGCCTCGACGAGCAGCTCAAGAAGCGGGCCGAGCAGCGTTCCCGCGCCGCGAACCTCTCCTACTTCGCGTTCACCGCCACGCCGAAGGCCAAGACCCTCGAACTCTTCGGCACGCTCCAGGGCATCGACGGTAAGGCGACCTACCGGCCCTTCCACACGTACTCCATGCGGCAGGCGATCGAGGAGGGCTTCATCCTCGACCCGCTGCGGAACTACGTCACGTACAACACGTACTGGAAGCTGGTGAACCAGAACCCCGACGAGCGGGAGGTCGACCAGTCGAAGGCGAACGGCCTGCTTGCCCGGTACGCGCTGACCCATGACTCGACGGTCGCCCAGCACGCCCAGGTGATCGTGGAGCACTTCGTCACCCACAGCCGGGGCCGTCTCGGCGGGCGGGCCAAGTCGATGGTGGTGACCGCCTCGCGGCAGTCCGCCGTACAGATGGCGCGCGCCATCAAGAGCTACATCAAGGACCGGGACTACGACACCAAGTACCCCGACATGGGTGTCCTCGTCGCCTTCTCCGGCTCGCTCACCGTCGACGGCGAGGAAACCACCGAGCCGAAGGAGAACGGCGGACTGTCGGAGAGCGCGCTTCCGAAGGCGTACGCGTACACGCGCGCCGACGACAAAGCCGCCCGAGCCGGCGGTGCGGGCCAGCGGGAGTACAAGATCCTGGTCGTCGCGGAGAAGTACCAGACCGGGTTCGACCAGCCGCTGCTCACGACGATGTACGTCAACAAGTCGCTGACCGGCATCTCCGCCGTCCAGACCCTGTCCCGGCTGAACCGGACCGCGGAGCGCAAGACCCAGGCGGACCTGGCGGTACTGGACTTCGTCAACAAGGCCGAGGACATACAGGAGTCCTTCCGCCCGTACTTCGAGGAGGCGATGACCCTCCCCTCCGACCCCAACCTGCTCTACACCGCGCAGAGCAAGGTCATGCAGGCGGCGATCCTGTCCGGCCAGGAGATGGACGAGTTCGCCGCGGCGTACTTCGCAGCCAAGGAGAAGGCGGCAGGCTCACAGTCCAAGTGGGAGAAGCTGCACGCCGAGCTGTACCGGCTGCTTTCCCCCGCCGTCGCCCGCTTCACGCCCCTGCTCGAAAGCGACGACGAGGACGACCAGGAGACGGCGGAGAGCTTCCGCACCGACCTCAACGACTACGTCAGGAAGTACGGCTTCCTCGCGCAGATCGTCCCCTATCGGGACGCCGAGCTGGAGCGGCTGCACCTCTACGGCCGCTACCTCCTCAACCGGCTGCCGCGCCGCGCGGACGGCGGCGTGGACATAGGGGAGGTCGACCTCAGCCATATGCGGGTGGAGAAGACCGGCGAGTATGACGTGTCCCTCACTGCCGAAGGGCCGACGACGATGCAGGGCTTCGGCGACGGCTCGGGCGGCGCGAAGGAAGCGGAGAAGTCGTTGCTCTCCCAGCTGATCGACAAGTTCAACGAACAATTCGGCACCGAGTTCACCGAGCAGGACGTCATCCGGCCCTTCGAGGAGGCGAAGGCCGACCCGAAGGTGCGGGCGGCGGCCGTCGTCAACGACGAGGACAACTTCGGCCTCGTCTTCGACAACGTCTTCGCGGACAAGATGGCCGACCACATCGACACCATCGCGGGCATGGGCCGCCAGTACTTCGGCCCCGACAAGGGCTTCAAGTCCAGCCTGGACCGCAGCGCCCGCAAGGCCGCCTGGCGGATGATCCGCCGCGAGGAGAACCTGGACGACGACGTCTGATGCGTACGCCCCCGGCCAAGGGAGCGGCTGGGGGCGCCCTGTGCCCCACCGCGTGACCAGACTCGTGAACGTCGGGCTCAGGGATCGGCTGCACAGATCGGTGGATTTCTGCGTACAAGGCTGTGCGCAGCGCAAGTTGTCCTCTTGATGAGGTGCAACGGATCTTGGGGGGAACATGAACGACGCGGCAGGCGAGCTCGAGGAGTCGCGGCTCCAAAAAGCGGTCGAGATGATCGTCATCACGCCGGAATCAGCCACCAAACTTGTGGACGGTTACCGTGCGGCTTTCGAGAAAAAGTACAAACGAGAGCCCGAGAGCCTGGAGGACAAGCACCGGATCGCGGCCAAGATCATTGGCCGGTACTCCAAAATGTCGGCAGCCGCCGGCGCGGTCACCGCGGCCCCGAGCGTGATCCCAGGGGTCGGGACGGCGGTCGCAGTCCTGGGCGGCGGTGCCACGGATATCGTCACGACGCTCAAATTCCAGGTCGACATGTGCATGTGCCTGGTCGAGGTGTACGAGGCCGAGGCGAGCAATGAGGACAAGAAGCACCTCGCCTTCACCATCGCCTTGGCGGGTTCTGTAGAACAAATGGCAACAAAGGGTGGCAAGGCGGCGGTCATGAAGACCGCCGAGAAGTTGGTCTACCAGTACCTGAAAGGGCCCGCCCTGGTCACGATCAAGCAATTGTTCAAGCGGGCCTCCATAACCTTCACCCAGAAGGCGATGGCCAAGGCGATACCCGCCGGCATAGGTGTCGCTTTCAGTAGCTCGACCAACTACGTCCTGACGACGGTGGTGGGCAAGGTCGCCGTCGCCATCCTGGCCAAAGATGTGAAATAGCAACGCCGCATCGGATTCGGTACCGCCAGCTCAATTGCCAGACCGGCACTCCGGGCGAACTTGCCGATGGGGCCCAGCCGCCCGCGCGACTGGGCCCCCGCGGGGAATGCGAATGTACGGCTCAAATGGCCTGGTCGGCGGCCAGCCGGACGATCCCGGCCCACGCCTGAGGGGTAGCCGTCAGCACCGGTCCGGATCGGACCTTCGAGTCCTGGATGTGTACGGCGTCCACGGCGGTTGCGCCCTCTACGCACTCGACCGCTCACAGAGGAGGCTTGACCCCGTGCACCCACTCGAAGCCGAAGCCGTATGCCCGGTCGAGCTCCACCGTATGCGTACGGGGCACCGGCTCCCGCACCGTCCGCCTCTCGGACTCGACGGGAGCCACGCCTCCGGGCAGTTGGATGACACCCCGTCGCCTGCCGTCACCGCTCAAGGAAACTCCTCTGGATCGGCATTTCGCATGACCGCTTCATGCCGCGCCGTCCGCCGATGGGAACGTCGTCTATTATGGCGCGACTAGTGAAGAAGATGTGAAAGTCTTCACCAGTTAGGTTCTGCGCGGCAGGGGGCACGCGCCGCTGGTCCCGGCCCCACCGTCGCTGCGCTCGGATAGTCAAGAACGTCCCGGCGTACACCGGGCAGGGGTGGGAATGTTCGCAGAGATACAGCTCGATAAAGGGGTGACGGCACGTCACCTCGAGGACCAGGCACAGGATCCTGCGCTCGCACCGCGCGCCGAAGAGCTGCGCGCACTGGCTCAGGCACTCGGCTCCACCGACACGGAAGCCCTCAACGCATGGGCCTCCCTCGACCTGATGGTGCATTTCGCCCGACCCGAGAGCGTCGCCGAGCCTGTGATCGACGGCCGTGGCACACGGTTCGACTCGGTGCTGGACTGTGTTCTGGGAACCTTGGTCTTCCTGCCGCTGCTGTTCACCTGGTTCGGCCTGTGGCAGGCGTCCAGTGCGTACGGGGCGCTCACGGGCGACGACCCCAAGGCCGCGGGTCGGCCGTTCCTTCAGCTCTGGCAGTCCGGGTTCGACGGGCACCTGGGCGGCATCTTCCGCTTCGGGCACGTCGCCGAGGGCGGGTGTCTGACCCTGGCGATGCTGTTCGTCCTTACCGCAGTGCACGGCTACCGGCGCACTGCCGCCGAAGGTATTGCTGAGGAGGCGCGCGGGCGCACCCGTGCGGCCCTTGCCCGCCTGGTCCCGGTCCTCACCAGGGCGCAGCTCTCGCTCAACGAACATCGGTTCGCCTCCCCGCAACGCTTCGCGGCGGAGCTCAACTCGGCGGCCGGCCGGATCCAGCGCATGCAGACCAAGGCCATCGCCACGCAGGAGGAACTCACCCGGGCCGCCCAGGTGGTGGTTAAGGCCATGGACAAGGCGGAGCAGCGTCTTGCACAGGCGGAGGCGTACGTGCGGCCGATCGAGCAGGTGGTGCTGCGGATCGAGGAGACTGTGCGGGACAGCGGGACGGCCATCCAGACCGCCGTGCAGGGCTTGGACGACCCGGTGACGCAGGCGGGCCGGCAACTGGCCGACGCGGTCAGCCGACAGACTAGTGTCCTCGACAAGGCGGCGGAAGAGCTGCGGGCGTCCGGGGAGGGGATGCGAGATCTCCTCGCCCGTACCGCGGACCGGCTGGAGACCGCGGTAGGTGCCAACGGCACCAGCGTCCACAAGGCGCTGTCGAACGCAGCGCAGCATGTCGAGGACTCCCTGACGGTACTGGCCGCCTCGCAACGCGGGTTCACCACCGGCATCGAGGTCGTCGCGGACGTCAACGGCCGGCTGCTCAACGACCTCGGTGCGGTGGCCGAACGCACCGGTGAGGCCGCGGAGGTCTCACGCGAGGCACTGCTCGGCATCGAGGCCCGCAGCCTCGCCCTCCACGAGGCGGCCGACCGTTTCACCAGCGTCACCGACGCCCTGGTGCTGGCCCTACGCGAGACGGAGACGGCCCGGACGGAGACTGAGGCGGCCCGCTCCGAGGCAGAGGCGGCCCGGGCAGGAGCCGAAGCCGCCCAGAGGCGGGCCGAGGACGAGCTGCGGCAGGCGAAGGAGCTGCGGGCCGGGATCGGATCCGAACGGTGAGCCCGGTGAGAAGGGGCTACCGCTTCACTCCGCTGCATCTCGCCGGGTGGCTCTTCGCCGACATGCTGCTCGTACTCGCCCTCGTGTCCATGGGAGACCGGGGCGATCCACTGGCCGCGCAGGCCGCCGCTCGCCCTTCCCCGTCCGCCTCGTCCGCCGACGCCGGGCCGTCACCCGAACCGAGTCCGACACCGAACGGACCCCGCTCCGTGGAGCGCAAACCGGTGAAGGTTCACGTGACGGCAAGGGTCGGCGACACTGCACGGATGGTCAGCCAGCTTCGTGCCGCGACCGCCCGCTACGAAGGTCGGGCCGCCGCTTTCGTGCTGACGTTCGGTCAGGCTCACGAGCCCAGTGACGGCCAGGCGTACGCGCGCGCGATCAACAAGTCTCTGCGGAAGGCGCGACCGGGCGTGTTCACCGACGCGACGACGCGGGACTTCTGGAACGGCGGTTCCGCGGGCTCGGCCGATCTCGAGATCTACTTCTACACCCGTTGACGGCTGAGCCGTTACCTACGCCTACTCAGGAGAGCTCATGCAGATCCTGCCCTTCTACATGGTGTGCGACGAGTCCGGTTCCATGGCCGGACCCGACGGCGTGGACACCATCAACGCGGCGTTGCCTGACCTTCATCACGAGATCAGCACCAATCCGAGCGTCGCGGACAAGACCCGCTTCGCACTGATCGGTTTCTCGACCCAGGCTTCCCTGTTGCAGCCGCTCGCCGACCTCAGCGAGCTGACGCAGCTGCCCTCCCTGTCGGCAGGCGGGGTGACCTCCTTCGGTGCCGCCTTCCGTCTGCTGAAGGACACCATCGACAAGGACGTCGCGGCCCTCAAGTCGGAAGGCCACGACGTGTACCGGCCAGTGGTGTTCTTCCTCTCCGACGGTATCCCCACGGACGACGACTGGCGCACGGCGCTCAAGGAGTTGAACGCGTTCCGTTACGCGCCGAAGATCATTGCGTTCGGGATCGACGACGCCGACGCCGCGATCATCTCGGAAGTGGCCAACTTCAAGGCGTTCATGCAGCAGGACCGGTCCATCACCCCTGCCGTCGCTCTCCGCGAGTTCGCCTCGTCCCTCACCCGGTCCATCGTCAATTCGGCGACCAGCATGGACTCCCAGGGAGGCGAGGGATTCCAGCTCGACGTCCAGGACCACGTGCCCGGCTTCACCCGCGTCTCCCTGGACAAGCTGTGAGCGGCCCGGTGTACGACGGAGGAATCCGCGGCGCGCAGGACGATGCCGGGCTCTTCGGCAGGACTCGCGATACCGACAACCACGACGCGGGGATCAGGAGCCTGGCGCACGGTGCCGCGCCGGTCAACCCGGTCACCTCGGTGCCGGGAACCGCTGTCCCCACGGCGCCGTCGGCACCTCTGACGCCGGAGGACCTCGCGTCGTCAACGGAAACCGGAACCGGACTCCTGCGCGGGGCACCCCCGCACGTGGGCAACCGCCCTCCCAGCTATCCGCCCCATCCTCTGGGGCGTCCCTCCGTGCGGGACGCGGATGAATCTGCCGCGTTCTCCCCCGCGGTCCTGCTGGACGGGGCCCTCATCGGGCGACTGACCGTGCGTGCCGCCTCTGTGCGCGGCGACTCCCACAACTGGGAGGGCAGTTGCCGCCAGGACGCCATGACGGTGACGCGGATCGGTCCCCCAGATGCGGAGATGCTTCTGCTGGCGGTCGCCGACGGCGTGGGCTCCGCTGTGTACTCGCATGTGGGTGCCTACCAGTTCTCGCGCCTGGCGGCCGTCTTCCTGGACCGGGAGGCGGAGAACATCCACGCGGCGGTGTGTGCTCGCGACGAGAACGAACTTCGAGTCCTGGCCACCAAGGCGGTCGCCGGCGCGGCCGCCGAACTTCGCTCCGGGTGGGCACGTACCGCACAGCACAAGCCCCGTCCCTACGCCGACCAGGACTACGCCACCACGCTGCACGTGCTCCTGATCCCCACGGACCCGCGCATCCGCGACCGAGTTCTGTGCAGCGTCGGCGACGGCGGCCTGTTCGTGCTGCGTGAGGGCCGCTGGGAACACGGGGACCCGGACGACGGTGAAGGACTGCTTGACACCCGCACCGAGGCTCTCCCGCACGCCTACCGCAGCGTCAAGACCACTCTGCTGCGCACAGTGCCGGGCGAGGTTCTTCTGCTGGGTACCGACGGCATCACCAACCCCCTCACCCAGAAGGACCCGGAGTTCGCGCGCCGCCTCGCCGAAGCGTGGGTCGGGCCCGAGGTCCCCTCCCTGTCCGACTTCCTGTGGCAGACGCAGACACGGGCCAAGTCCTACGACGACGACCGGACCGTCATCTGCGTGTGGGAGGAGCAGGCATGAGCGCGGAGGACGGCGCCGACGTCGCCCGCTCGTCGCTCAGTCTCGGGGAACGGGCCGGCACCGGGGGCCAGGGTGAGGTGCATGCCGTCGGCGACGGGTCGATGCTCTATAAGGAGTACAAGGACCCGTCCGAGGTCAACGGCCATGCGCTCGCGGACCTGGTCGCGTTCCGGCAGGGGCTCGGCCAGGCCGATCGGACCCGCTTGGACGCCCTTGCCGCCTGGCCGCTGAGCCGTGTGGTTGAGGGTGGTCGGGCGCTTGGTTTCCTCATGCGGCGTGCCCCGTCTCCCATGACGTGGCGCACCGCGACTGGAGCGACGAAGCTCCTCGAGTTGCAGTATCTGATCAGGCCGCCGAAAGTGGCCTGGCAGGAGGTGCCGCAGCCGACTCCTGAGCAACGCAGGGCTCTCGCGTTGGCCTGCGTCGAGGCTATCGGCTGGTTTCATGACGCCGGACTGGTGATCGGGGACATCTCGCAGGCCAACATCCTGTGGTCCCTCACACCCGAACCCGCCGTCCACTTCCTGGACTGTGACGGCTTCCGCCGGGTGGGGCGTGACGCCGTCCAGGACCAGGCCGCCACTCCCGACTGGAACGACCCGCTCGCCCCGTCCACCGAGGCGAACGTCGACACGGACGCGTACAAGACGGCCCTCACCGCGGGGCGCATTCTCGCGCAGGAGCCGTACACCAGACCGGACCAGCACCTGCGGCCCGTCGCCGGCTGCCTCAACGAGCGTCAGGCCGCCGCGGCGGGGAGGCTCTTCGCCCAGGCCGGGGGCGAGCGCGGAACCCGACCCCGCCCGGGCGAGTGGCAGACCGCGCTGAGCGACCGCGGCACGATCACCCTCACCGCGGCGGCACCCCGGCCTCGCCCATCCGTCGACCACACGGTCCTGGACGGAGTGCGCAGTCGGACACCGATCGACTTGCGAGCACCCCGCCAGTAGACGGGATCCGGCGCTGTATTGCCCCGGATCCTTTCTGGCTCCCTGTGCTGCGAGCACTTCCCGAACCGGACGCGGTCAGGCCAGCCGTTGCTGCCGCCGGGCCCGAGCAGGCTCGTGAGTTCGGCGATCTCTTCTGGCAACGGGTCTCAGTAACCGTGCAAGACGTGGGTGCCAGCCGTCTGCGCGACTGGGCACCCACGGGGGTTACGAACGTACGGCTCAGATGGCCTGGTCGGCGGCCAGCCCTACGAACCCGGCCCACGCCTGGTGGGTGACGTTCAGAACCGGTCCGGATCCGACCTTCGAGTCCCGGATGTATACGGTTCCGGCGGCATGGGCAACCTCGACACACTCCCCGCCCTCGCCACTGCTATAGCTGCTCTTAGACCAGGCTGACTCCGGCACAATCTGCTCAGGCATCTGGTTGCTCATCTCTCCCCCAGCAGTTTCTCGACAAAGGCCAGCGATTCATGAGGAGTCAGGGCCTGAGCCCGGAGGATTCCGTACTGCTCCTCGATCTCCCTGACGGCGGACCTGTCGCTGTGTAGGTGACTGTCCCGCTGAACCTCAACGTAGGCCATCCTCCGCCCGTCGCGATTCTCGATCAAGGTGAAGGGCCCGGCCAGACCACAGTGCTCCTTGCGCTCGTTGGGCATGATCTGCACCTCCACGTTGCGGCGGTGCGTGTGCAGCATGATCTGCTCAAGCTGTCCTCGCAGTACCGCCCAACCGCCGATGGGACGTCGAAGTACCGACTCCTCGATCACGAAACTCAAGGTCGGCATCGGCCTGCGGGAGAAGATCTCCTGTCGGGCAAGGCGGGCTGCGACCCGTTGCTCGATAGTGCCTTCGTCAAGTAGCGGGCGCCGCATGGTGAACACGGCTCGCGCGTACTCGTCGGTTTGCATCAGGCCGGGAACCGCCTGGGCCGCGTAAACATGGAGGGCCACCGCCTCTGCCTCCAACCGCGCCATGTTCCGGAAGAACGCCGGATACTGTGCCCGCCCCACCTCCTCCTTCAGCGCCTTGAGGACGCCACCGGCGGCCAGCACCTCGTCCGCGCGGTCGATGAACCTGGGGGAGGGAATCCGCCGCCCCTGCTCAAAGGAGGCAATCGACTGGCCCGCGTAGCCCGTGAGCTTCCCGAACTCCGGCCGTTCCAGGCCCGCGCGTACCCGCAGCAGCTTCAACTGCCGCCCGAACGCGGTCACCACGCCCGACCCCGGCTCGTCCTCCGGCCTCGGCCCGGCGTCCTCCCGCTCCCGCTCCCCCTCGTCCTGCTCCACAGACTCCATCGGTTCCACCGCCTCCCAGGCCCGGGTTCCCCGGCCCAACGCGCCCGCCCCGAGCCAGTCACGCGGCGGGCCTCGTACACCTCCCGCTCCGTCGCGTACAACCGGCACGCGGCGTAGCGTCACCACTGGTCACGCTACGCCACCACTGGGAACGTCGATGGTATGAACAGCGAGACCGCTCCCCCCGACCGCGTCCGCCGCCCCAGCAGCCCCACAGGCCACTTCGCGATGCGGTTCAGCTCTACCCCGCGCGGCGCGCGGCTCGCCCGGCGTCTGGCCGGGGAGCGGCTCGACGCGTGGGGCATCTCCTACGAGTGCGAGGCGCACCACACGCTGACACTGATCGTCGCCGAGCTCGCCGCCAACGCCGTCCGGCACGGCCAGGTCCCCGGCCGCGACTTCCACCTCTCGTTGGCCCGCGACGCCATGACCGTACGGATCGAGGTCACCGACACCCGCACCGAGGGCGTACCGGTCGCAGCGACGCCCACGGACCTTTGTGACACCGGCCGCGGCCTGCTCCTGGTGGAGCACCTCGCCGAACGCTGGGACTGGCACCCGCGCCGGGACGGCCCCGGCAAAACGGTCTGGGCGGAGTACGTCCTGCCGACGGGAGGCTGACCGGTCGCGGAACCTTCCCGCCCGTCGTTCACCGCTGCCCGCGTACCACGTATCGCACCGCGACCGCTGGACGGCAGCGCGACGCAGCGGTCACACTTGGCCCCTGACCGTGACTGTTCTTCACGCACACCGGGGGCAAGGTGCCGCACGACGCGATCTCCGATCGTTACGAGCTCCTGGAGGAGCTCAGCCACGGCGGCATGGGCGACGTGTGGCGCGGCTACGACGCCGTGCTCGACCGGCCCGTCGCCGTGAAGCTCATCCGGCAGGCGTCGGTCACCTCCCCGCAGCTGGCTGAGGAGTTCGCCAAACGTTTCCGTCGCGAGGCCCGCATCACCGCGCGCATCCAGCACCCCGGCGTACCGCAGGTGTACGACGCGGTGCTCGACGCTTCGTACGAGCGGCTGTTCCTGGTGATGGAGCTCGTCGACGGCATACCGCTGTCCGCCTACCTCGACCCCGGCCGGCCGCTGCCGGTCAGCTGGGCGGCCGCCGTCGGCGCGCAGGTCGCGACCGTGCTGTCGTACGCGCACGACGTGCCGGTGATCCACCGGGACCTCAAGCCGGGCAACATCCTCGTCACACGGGACGGCACCGTGAAGGTCCTCGACTTCGGCATCGCGGCGATTCTGCGCACCGACGTCACCAAACTGACCGCGACCGGCAACCCCATCGGCACCCACCAGTACATGTCGCCCGAGCAGGTCCGCGGCGGACGCATCACCCCGCAGACCGATCTGTACGCGCTGGGCTGTGTGCTGCATGAACTTCTTAGCGGGCGCCTCGTGTTCGAGGCGGAGAACGAGTACCTGCTGATGTATCAGCACGTCAACGCCGCCCCTACCCCGCTGCGAAGGCTGCGGCCCGACGTCCCCGAGGCGCTGGAAGACCTGGTCCTGCACCTGCTGCGCAAGGCGCCCGAGGCGCGGCCCGCCGACACGCAGGAGGTGTACGCGCGGCTGCTGCCGTTCCTCCCGCCGCCAGGCGCAGAACCCGGCACATCCGATGCCGGACCGGCCGGCGCACCCGACCCGACGGGCGTGTTCCGTCACCCTTTCGCGCCCCGCGCCCGCGCCCAGGCGCCCGCACGCGGTGGTTCGACGCCGACAGCCGTCCTCCCGGGGGCCCAGCCGGGACCCGTCCCCGCCCGCCTGCGCGAGGACATCAAGGAGGCGTACGCCCACTCCGACGCCCTCCTGGAAGAGGAACGCTTCGCGCAGGCCGCCGAGGTACTCAGTGAGGTCATCGAACCCGCGGCCATCGCCCTCGGCTCCGAGAGCAAACCTGTCCTGGCACTGCGCCGCCGGCGCGCGGCGGTCCGCCTCCTCGGCGGCGACTACCGGGCCGCCCTGCCAGAGTTCGACGCCCTCACCGACGCCTACGCCCGCATCAACGGCCCCACCGGCGAGCAGGCACGGTCCTGCCGGGCCCAGGCGGCCCGCTGCCGCGCCGAACTGGGCCAGGTCACCGACGCGCTCGCCGCGCTCCAGGGTGTGCTGAACGTCGTACGGGCCGTCGACAGCGACGTCAGCGAGGAAGCCGTGGAACTGCGGCACAACATCGGGATGCTGCTGCTCGCCCAAGGCCGGGCCGCCGAAGCCCGGCAGGTCCTCGAACCGCTCCACCAGGACATGTGCATGGTGTTCGGCCCCGACGACGAGATGACCGTCGAGATCGCCGAGGCACTCGCCGTGATCCGCCTCGGCCTCGACGGCGACGCCGTCGGGTGAACCGGTGGCACACCTCGCAGGCACTCGTAGTCACAGGACGCACGCAGCACGTACGCAGAACGGGACACCATGCCGCACCTCGCCTTCGACATCGGCTTCTGCGCCCAGCTCGGCAAGCTTCAGGGCGCCGAGAAACAGGGCGTCTTCGACGCGTGGGAGAAGTTCGAACGCCTCACCCTCGACCAGCTCTTCAAGGACCCCGGCCTGAAACTGGAGTCACTGAAGCGGGCCAAGGATCCGCACATTCGCACCATCCGCATCGCCCAGGGCACCCGCGGCGTCGTCCTCGCCCCCGACAGCGGCGACACCTTTGTACTGCTGCGCGTGATGTCTCACGACAAGGCCATCGCCTGGGCGATCAAGCAGCGCGCCAGCATCAACACGGTCACCCGCGCCGTCGAGATCCGCGACATCGCCATGCTGGACGAGCTGACCCCCGCGTATGAGCGGATCGCCGCCGCGCCCGACGAGCGGCTCTTCGCCAAGGTCTCCGACGGTGACCTGGCCGCCCTCGGCATCGACGAGACCACCCTGCGCCAGGTCCGTGTTCTCACCAGCAAGGAGCAGCTGGAGGCCTTCGCCCCCTACTTCCCGCAGGACCAACGTGAGGTTCTGGAGTACCTCGCCGAGGGCTTCACCGTGGAGGACGTCTGGCGCGACCTGGTATCGGTCAACCTCCCCACCTCCGAGTCCGATCCGGTCGACACGACCGACTATGCGACCGCTATCCGCCACACCCGCACCCGTATCGCCCTCGTCACCGCCTCCGACGAACTGCGCGACATCCTTGACAAGCCGTTCACCGCCTGGCGGGTCTACCTCCACCCCTCCCAGCACAAGGTCGCCTACCGGGCCAGCTACTCCGGACCCGCGCAGGTGACCGGCGGCCCCGGCACCGGGAAAACCGTCGTCGCCCTGCACCGCCTCAAGCACCTGCTGCAGTTCCTGCGCGATGGCGACCGCGTCCTGCTGACGACGTACACCAACGCCCTCGTCGCCGCACTGCGCACCGGGCTGACCACACTCATAGAGGACGACGAACTACTCGCCCGCGTGGACATCACCACCGTCGACGCCCTCGCCAGCCGCGTCGTCTCCACCGCGCGCCGTCCGCTGCGCAACGGGGAAGAGGGGACGCTTTGGGAGCAGGCCGCCCGGGCCACGGGCTTCGCCGGCACAGCCCAGTTCCTGGCCCAGGAGTACAAGCACGTCATCCTGGCCCAGAACCTGCGGAGCCAAGAGGAGTACGAGGCCGCCGACCGACGTGGGCGGGGCAGCCGCCTTCCCGCCGCCGAACGCCCCCTGGTGTGGCGAACAGTCCAGGACTTCACCGACCGCCTCACAGCCGACGGCCTGCGCACCTACCTGGGAACATGCGCGGAGGCCGCCGACCTGCTCCTGACGAACGGGCCGCTGTACCGGCACATCGTCGTCGACAAGGCCCAGGACCTGCATCCGGCCCAATGGCGGCTGCTGCGCGCGGCTGCCCCAGCGCGCCCCGACGACCTGTTCATCGCCGGCGACCCTCATCAGCGCATCTACGACACGAAGGTCTCCCTGCTGTCCCTCGGCATCAAGGTCGCGGGGCGCTCCACCAAGCTGCGGAAGAACTACCGCTCCACCCACGAGATCCTCAGCTGGTCCACCGCCCTCCTCGTCGGCCGCCCCTTCGAGCAGCTGGAGGACGACGCCCGCAACGAGACCCTCCTCGGCTACCGTTCGGCTCTGCACGGCAACGGCCCCGAGATCCACGCGGCCGCGTCGGAGGAAGCCGAACTCGACGCGCTCGTCGAACACGTGCGCGCTTGGACGGAGAACGGCGTGGCTCCCGGCGAGATCGGCGTCACCACCCGTTTCAACAGGGGCGTCGAGAAGGCTCTCGCGAGGCTGGCAACCGCCGATATCCCAGCGGTGAAGCTGAGGGCCGATGCACCGGAAGGAACGGACGCCGTCCGTATCGGCACCATGCACTCTTTCAAGGGCCTGGAGTTCCGCTGCGTCGCCGTGACCGGTGTGAACGCAGATGCCCTGCCGGCGCCGAAGGCCGTGACACCCATCGAGGTGGATCGTCTCCAGCACGAAGCCGACCTCCTGTCCGAACGCTGCCTGCTGTTCGTGGCATGTACGCGTGCGCGGGACGGGCTGTATGTGTCATGGGCGGGGGAGCCGAGCCGGTTCTTGGCGGAGGCGAGGGTGTGTTAGCGGAACGAGGCCCAACTCGGCCCAGAGGCGGCCGCGCTCGTGACCTGACCGGTGCCCGAGACAGCACTGGTCAGGGCGTTTCAATGCCTCACGGCGGCCTGCGGTGGACAGGGGAGGACACGGCCGACGCTGCTCGGCGCACAGAGTGACGGTCGGTCACGTTCAGGTGATGGCGTTCGTCGGCGAGACCATGTGTCGGTGCCGACGCAGGGCTCGGAAACGTCCGGGGTGTCCCGCAGCGCTCCTCAGACCAGGTTCCCTCCCTGGCCCTTCCGTGAGCTCTGGGCGAGCCACGCAGGACCGTCTTCGACTCTGGGCACCGCATGGCCGAGATAGGTCGAAAAGGAAAAATTATGGCTATATGACCCGTGGCTCAGTCGTCGTCCAGATCGAGGATCTCTTTGAGGCGGCTTAGGCCTTCGAGCGCCCTGGCACTGTGCATCGGGATGACGCGGTCGCGTTCCGCCTCCGGGAGGTGGTGGTGGGCTTCACTCAGGAGATCGGCGTACTCTGCGAAGACTTGCACCGCAAGGTTCCCGAGCTGGGCTGCCTTACGGTGCACGGGGTCGTGGAGGTTGAGGTTCGCCTCGAACTGGTCCAGCAACTCTTCCAGGTGGGAGTGCCGGTTGGGGGAGAGCTCCTGGCTCTGGCTTCCGCCGCTTGGGTTCCATGACTCATGGTTGCGCATGACAGAACGCCTGTACGGCAGTTGCGGCTGAATTCCACCCCTGCCGTTGAAGGCCCCACGATCCGCGCATGGATGACAGACCCACCCGCCGCAGCGCGGGTCTCTTGCTGGTAGTGGCCTTGCTCGGCGGGGTTGGGGGTTCGACGGCGACGCTCGCCGGAGCGGCACACTCTCCGTACCCGCCACGGCCTTCACATCCTCCAGGAACCGCACCACCAGGCTTACAACGCAGTCATCCTGCCCACCAGCGGGGATTGTGAGCCTTCTGCTGGCGCTGTACGTTCCCGCCGTACGGATCAGGATGATTCAGAGATAGGGGCAAGATGTCTGGATACGGCCGTGCCGAGGACGAGTGGGGCTTGTTGGTCGAGGTCGGGCGGCAGTTCCTCATTGAGCGGGCGAAGCTTGGCAAGGTCACGACCTACACCGAACTCAACGCCACTTTGGTTCGACGAACGGGCTGCCGCGCTTTCGATTTCGAACGCGCTGACGAGCGGGCGGCTATGGGCCACCTGTTGGGAATGATCGTGGACCGAGATCAGACGTGCGCCCCCTCCTCCTCACCTCTCATGATCTCCGCTCTGGTGCACTACTTGGGCGCCAACGACGCCGGGCCCGGCTTCTACGAGTTGGCCAAGCAGCTCCAACTGCTGCCAAGGAACGCGTCGAAGATCGAGAAGGAGATGTTCTGGATCAGGCAAGTCAACCGGCTCCATGAACGCCACGGGGCCGCGCAGGTGTAACGCTAAGCACTTCGCGCCGGTGGTACGGGCGGTGGGCTAGAGGGATACGTTCCGGCCACCTCCGGAGCCGTGTGCCGTGATGTCGGTGGGGAGGCGTACCGTGCGCCGGAAGCTTGTTCAAGGGAGGGATGACCGGTGAGCGCCGAGGGTCTGATAAGTCCGGACCGCCTGTGGGCGGCGGCCGAGGTGATGGGGCAGCCAGGGCCAGTGCCGGCGGTGCCGGGGGTTCACGGGTGGCGGTTCACCAAGTCGCCGTATGAGGGGCTGCCGACGGATGAGTTGCTGTACGTGGGGATTGCACCCCGGCACATGGCGACGCGGAGCAGCACGCAGAACCTGCGGACGCGGGTGCGGTATCACTTCCGCGGTAACGCGGAGGGGTCCACATTGCGACTCACCCTCGGCTGCCTGTTGGGCCTGGAATTGCGACGTGTAGGCAGTGGCAAGCGGATGACGTTCGGGAAGCAGGGCGAGGCGGAGCTGACGGAGTGGTTGGCCGAGCACGCTCGGGTGTGCTGGGTGGAGCACCTGGAGCCGTGGCATATAAAGAGCGAGCTCATTGGGGAGCTCGACCTGCCGCTGAATCTCGACCAGAACCGGCACAACGCCTTCCATGCCCAGCTGAAGGAGATTCGGGCCAAGGCGCGGCAGCGGGCGCGTGAGCTACCGATCGGGGAGTAACCGCCAGGGGGTGTGGTGTATCGAGGTGACTGCCGGGTGCCAGGCGGCGGCTGGCTCGGCCGTAACCAACTGGAGATCGCACTCGGGACGCCTGAGGTCTTGCCGTTCGGCATCTGTCGGCCCGAGCGCGGACTCAGGCCGTGACGGACTGCCGCGGTCGCCAACTGGTAGGCGGACCTCGTGGACCTCTGACCATCGCCTCCACCCGGGCCGCGACCAACTTGCCGGCCGCGGCCCGGGATGTGGGGACGGTGGTCAGATGTCTGCGGGACCCGGTCGATTGCTCTCCTGGCGGCACGAGTTGGTCGTCTGGCGGCCTCTGCCAATGGCCTGTGGGGCATCTCTCGGCGCCATGGGTGGGAGAGAGCAGCGACGAGGCGTACGTCCTCGTCCTCGACGATGTCCTCGGAGAGCAGGGCTCTCAGCAACACCAGTTCGAGTGGCTATTCGACGATGCAGGAGGCGCGGGGCGGCGGACCAGGCTGCCGGTCGACGGCTACTGGCGTGAGCACAAGCTTGGCGTGGAATACCGAGAGACGCAGCACGACCAGGACAAGTCGTGCCGTCCTCATCCGTGTTCCACGCCCTGCGGGTGCCGCCCCCAGCGCAGAGCCTGCTCAGGATCAGCGTCATCGAGGTCACCGACGACGGCTCGGTACGGATGTGCAAGGCATAGCCCAGCGCAATCGAAGACCTCGGCGCTGCTTGCGTCAGCCCCCAGGCTCCCTCCGGCATGCTCGGCCACGAGCCGTCCCCTACTTGTGCCCCGCCCTCCCGCCCGGGGCCGGCACGATCGAGGCCGAGCGGCGCGGCCCGCACCGCAACGCCTTCGGCCTATGCACCGGCGGCGACGGTCTACGGCGCCTACGATGAGGACACCGTCGAGTTTGCCGAAGCACTAGCGCGGATCCGCATCACCCTGGACGGAACTCACCTCGAAGCACCGGCGATTTGACCGCCATGAGCCTGCCAGGACTTCACGGCACTTGGATGGGAATGGCCAGGAAGAGATCCAGCATCGAGGACGACGCGGGGCTGGAATCCGATGCGCGCCGCGCGCCGCATGATGCCCGCACAGGACGTCTTAGCCGCGGAGATACAGATCCAGCGAGCCGGTCGCAACAAGCTATCGGTATGGCCCACATCCGCTGGAATCTCTGAGGCCAGCAGATTCGGCTCCCCCTTTCCCCTTCCAGCGGCAAGGCATAGATGAAATGACTGATACCACCACCGGTCCCGCAGAGGCACAGTCCCGTGCCCGCTACCTGCTCGACGGTCGGCGGCTGACCATCGCCGACCTGCTCGGCAGCGGACTGCTCAAGGAAGGGGCGCGACTGCGGTTCGTCCGACCTCGCGTCGGCGAGTCGCACGAGGCCGTGGTCACGTACGCATTCAGAAGGAATGCGCCTGATCGGTGACGGTTGGTGAGAGTGGCTGGTCAGGTGGTCTGTGCGATGGGTGGCATCCAGAGGTTGCCTGCGAAGGCGCGGTGGATGGCCTCGAAGGCGGTCAGGCCGTGCTTGCGGGCGGAGTCGAGGTAGGAGCGCACGGCGAGCCAGGCCGTCGCGCCCGCGTCGGACTGATGGCAGCCGGAGATCTTCAGCTGGGTCTTGACCGGTCGCAGCGCCCGCTCGCCGCAGTTGTTGGTGAACGGCACGTGCCGGGGATCGTCGGCGAAGCGCAGGACGTGGTGGGCCTGATCGCGAAGCCGGGTCAGGAGGTTGTGGGCCGGACTCTGCTTCCGGCCCGGCACTTTGGGATGGAGGCTGAGCCCGACCTTGATGCCCTGGTGGAACGCTTCGTAGTGCAGGAGGAGCGCGCCGGGGGTGATCTCGGCGATCTCCTGGTTGCGGACGCGTACGGCCTGGCGGTTCAGTCCGGCCAGGGCCCAGCGGATCTGCTGGGGCCACTTCTGGTCGGGGAAGTCCTCCTCGGCCGCGATGAGTTCACGGATCAGGTGGGCGCCGCACAGCTGGTGTGAGCAGGCACCGTATCCGGCATACAGCGAGAGGGAGTCGTGGACCAGGACGCCGCGGTAATGAGGCAGGACGCCGCCGGCGTCGGCCCCGGCCCGGGAGCGGGGTGCGAGGTGCAGAAGGGTGAGGAAGTCGGTGCACGCTACGTGCAGCCAGCGCCGTGCGCTGCCAATCCGGGTGGTCGTCTCGTCCGCGTGCAGGACGTGCCCCATGGTCAGCAGAGCGCGGATCAAGTTCAGTGAGTCGGCGACCAGGTCG
>NZ_JBHVCT010000061.1:0-41509 GCF_042803195.1 Streptomyces sp. NPDC057428 | reverse complement strand
CCGCGCCCCCGCCCCCCCCCCCCCCACCCGCGCTTTTCCGCATGCATCGCATATTCGATGTGTGGACCGGAGAAGCGCGGGCAGCCGATATGTTGAGCGGCACTCATCCTCATTCCGATGAGATACGCCGCGCCGGACGAACCGTCGAGGAAGGAGCCAATGATGAGCAACAACCTGTGGGGCTACCAGCCTTCTGCCGGGCACACCGCGGGCGCCGACCTGACCGGATACTCGGTCGAGGCGACGGACGGGAGCATCGGGAAGGTCGACAAGCACTCCGACGAGGTGGGTTCCGCCTATCTGGTCGTCGACACCGGTGTCTGGATCTTCGGCAAGGACGTCCTGCTTCCGGCAGGCACGGTCAAGGCGATCGACACGGAACACCGGACGGTGTTCGTCGACCTGACCAAGGACCAGATCAAGGACTCCCCCGAGTTCGACAAGCACAAGCACGCGGGCGATCCTGGCTATCACGCCCAGATCGGCGGCTACTACGACAGCTACCGGGTCATGTGATCCCCGCGCACCGCGATCAGAGGCGGGGCCGGCTCCTCATACGGAGCCGGCCCCGCTGTTCGCGTGTGCCGACGGCTCACCCAGCCCCGACTGGGCCCTGCCGCCCCGGATACCCGTCAGGGAGCACAGCACGGTGCACCTGTCCCCACCCGCGACCTCCTGGATCGCGAGGCAGGGCGTGGGACGGGGGACGACGGGTCCGACGGTCGAGGGCCTGTCCGGCATCCATGTCACAGCCCCGAGAGCGGTCCGCATGACAGATCGTCATCGCGGCAACTGACCCTCCCGGTTGACCTCCGTCACCCGGGCCCGCAGCACGAGCCCCGCCGGGGCCGGCCGGACGACGTCGGGTGGACAGTCCCACTCCGCGCCGCCGCCTGGCGGACGCAACTGCACATACGGCCCGACCCGCCCTATCACCCGGCCCACCCGGCCGTCACGGCCGTCCACCGCGAACGTTCCGGGCTCCGGCACACACGGCTCCAGACCTTCAACTGTCATGAGCAGCCGCCGTTTCCAGCTGCACACTCAGCCGCAGCGCCGTGTCGAGCGTGCACCGGCCGAGGTCGACGAGCGGAACCGGGTCCTCACCCGCGCACGACACCGGGTCGATGCGCAGCGACGGCAGTTTCACGCCGACCCCCGCGAGGCCTGCCTTCAGCCGCACCACCGCGTCCTCCGCGGCCCGCACCCTGCCCGCTGCTTCTTCGCGCCGTTCCGTAGCCGTCTTCATGATCCTCCCCATTTCCACGCTGAGTAGTGACTATGCCTACTCAGCGTGGCCAATTCACGGCTACCGTGGAAGAGGCGCAGATCCAACACCCGCACGTGTGCGACCGGGAGCCGCTATGCCAGGACCGAAGACCCTCGACCCTTCGTCCTCTCCTCGCGCCCTCCTGGGGGCCGAACTCCGCCACCGGAGAGAGGCCGCAGACCTGTCGCAGGACGACTTGGGGGCGCCCCTGTTCGTCAGCGGCTCCTTCATCGGCCAGCTGGAGGCCGGCACGCGGCGGATGCAGGCGGACCAGGCCCGGCGACTGGACGAGGTGCTGGGCGCGGACGGCTTCTTCGTACGGAACTGCGCCGCCCTGAAGCAGTCGAAGTACCCGGACCACTTCGCGGAGGCGGCGGAGGCGGAAACAGCGGCGATCACGATCCGCGAGTACGCGCCCCTGCTCATTCCTGGGCTCCTCCAGACGGAGGCGTACGCGCGAGCCGTTTTCCGAGGGGGGTTGCCTACCCATCCGAAAGAGGCGATCGACGAACTCGTGGCAACAAGACTGGCCAGGGCCGCACTGCTCGCCGATCCAACAACTCCCTTGTTGTGGGTGGTCCTCGATGAGGCCGTTCTGCGCCGGAGATCAGGTGGCAGCGCTGTCATGGCCGAGGCGCTGCAGCACGTGGCATCGCTGGCGCGTCGTCATCGAGTGATCGCGCAGGTGATGCCGTTCTCCGCAGGGGCCCACATGGCCCTCGAAGGCCAGTTGAAACTCATGTCCTTCAACGACGCACCCCCTCTCGCCTACCTACAAGGCCTGGGAACAGGCCAGTTGCAGGACGATCCGGCAACCGTCAGGCACTACGAACTGACCTACGATCTGGTGGCGGCCAGTGCGCTGTCACCGCAGGCATCCCTGGCCCTGTTGGAGTCCGTGGCAGAGGATTACGCCCATGAAGATGATCAGCTTTGACTACGACCTGTCCAAGACGACCTGGCAGAAGTCCTCGTACAGCGGAGCCAGCGGCGGGGATTGCCTCGAAATCAACACCGCCCACCCCGACGCGGTCCCCGTCCGCGACTCCAAGGTGGCCGACGGCCCGGCGCTCGTGTTCCGGGCCGCCGCCTGGTCCGCCTTCGTCGCGGACCTCAAGCGCGACTAGGACGGACGGCCTACGAACGCCGGTGGGTGCGCCGACTCAGGACAGGGAGGCGATGAGGCGTGCGGCTACCTCGGAGGCCGAGGGCATGGCGGCGATCTCGTCACGGATGCGCTGTGCCTCGGTGGTGAACGAGGGCTCGGCGAGCACCTGGACGAGAGCGGCTGCGATCGCCCCGGGCTCCTGCTCCCCGATGGGCAGTGCCAGTCCGGCCCCCGCGGCCTCGACACGCATCGCCTGGCGCTGTTGCCCCGCTGTCCCGGGGACGACGACGGCCGGGACGCCGTGGGCCGCCGTGCCGAACGTGGAGCCGGACCCGCCGTGGTGCACCACGGCGGAGACGCCTTCGAGCAACTCGACCGCCGGCATGAAGGAGACCAGCTCCACCCGTCCGGGAGTCAGTCCGAGACCGTCGGTCGGGGCACCTCCCGTCGTCGCGACCAGGTCGATGTCGAGGGTGCTCAGCGACTGGAGCACGGGGCCGAGCTCCGACGCTCCGCTGGTGGTGAAACTGACCAGTACCCGAGGCCGGCCCGTACCCGGGACGCGAGGCGTGAGCGGCGTGCCCTCAGGGGCGCTGTGCGCCTCCGGCCTCAGCGCGATGCGCTCCAGGACCTGCGGTGCACCGTCGCGCTGGAGGCTGGGCGGGCAGAGGTCCAGCAGCCAGTCGCCGGACTGTGCGTGGGCCGGTGCCTGCAGACCGCGTTCGAGATACTGCGAGCTCGCCGCCGATGCCAGGGCGGCCAGGAGTTCCGGCTCCAGCGCGGGGTCTACGGCGACCACGGCGGACGGGAGCTTGAGAACGGCGGCGACGAGCGGACCCACGAAGTCCAGGTGCTCGGAGACGATCAGGTCGGGCGCCCACTGCCTCGCCCCGGCCAGAGCCTCCTCCACGCCGAGATCGACACGCGCTCCGGCGAAGAACCCTCCGACCAGTTCGGGCGTGGGTGCCGCCAGCATGTTGATGCCGGTACGGCGGGTCACCTCGGCCAGGGTGACCTCGGTCGCGGGGCCGGCCGGGATCAGTTCGAACCCCTGTGCCTCGACGGCGGAGGCCATACCGGCGGCGGAGCAGAAGGCCACGGCATGTCCCTGCTTCTGCATTGCGCGTGCCAGCGGGAGCAGCGGCAGGAAATGCCCGGTCAGCGGGTTGTTGTAAAAAATGATGCGCATGGCAAGTATTTTAGACGTCGTGTGGAGCCACTGGCACTCCACCGCATCCCCGCATAGGTGACGACGGGCCCGGAGCTCAAGCCTTGGAGTCCGAGCGCTCTTTCAGCGGAATGGGTGGAGGGCCTGCCCCCACCCACCCTCCCTGCCTGGCGCGTTGACCTCGTGTGACCGGTTTGCGGCGGAGCGTCGTGACGCTCTAGTGCAGCGCGTCGCAGGTCCTTTGCCGGTAGCTCGTGGCTGCATTAGTCACGCTGCGTGAGTGCTCCGGCCCCTGCCGGAAGCGGTCCTCAAGTTGGGTGGGCGCCTCTGCCCAGGCCAGTGCGGTGCCTTTGGTGTCTGGCTGCTCGCCCATGGCCCGGCTGCTGCCCGCGCCGCGGCGGGGCTTGGCCGCCGCGGCGGCTGGGTTGTGTCACCATCGCCTGGTCGGGCTACTCGCGGATCGGTGTCAGCAAGCTGTGAGCGCGATGGCCCAGATCCGCATCCGGAACGGTCGTGCCGTCGGCGTAGGCCCGGGTGCGTCCGCCAACCGCGGCCGGCAGCCTGGAGCGCTCAGTGAGCCAGGCCGCCAGATCCGGGACGAGACGTAGGACGACCGGTGCGAAGTCGCTGGTGTAGAAGTCGCGGATGTGCGCGGCCAGCAGGGCGATCCGGTGCGGGGAACAGGCATGGGCGAGTTCGGGGAATTCGGTGCTGAACCAGCCATCGGCCAGCTCTCGGTAGAGGTCGTCCTCGGTGGGAGGTTCCTCGCCCTCCTCCTCGACCGGGAAATCGTCAGGGACCGCGTTGTGGCCGGGCCGGTGCTCGGCGCGCCAGGCCGCGAACTCGGCGATCCACGCGTCCTTGCCGATCGGCTGTGCCGGTGCGGGGGTGCCGGCGGTCGCGGTGCTCCCGTCCAGGAGGTCCGAGTGGCGGAGCTCTTGGGCCAGCCGACGGCAGCGGTGGAATTCCGCGTACTGCCGTTCCGACTCGCCCCCGGGGTGGAAGAAGTCTGCCAGGCCCGGGAGCAGCCGAGCAGCGAGGCGGGGGTCCGAGACGGGTTCGAGACGGCACCCGGAGGTGGCGTCCGGTCCGACCGCGGCCAGCCAGAATGCCAATGCCTGGTCTGCATCCGGGAAGTATCCGGCGCCGACCGTCAGCGCGTCGCTGCCGCAGGCGTCGATGTCCCACAGGTACCACCGGTCCGGGCTATCCGCGGCGGCGAACGGCGCGGTGATGGCGAAGCGGGTGCCGTAGGCGTCCCGGCACCACAGGGCCGTGCCGGTCGGTGCGCTGGCGATCGGGTCCTCCGGAAGCGAGACGGTACGTTCCCGCAGGTCCGTGACGGTCTGGACGGCGACTTGGGCTGCTGGGTGCGGGGTGATCCTGGCGAGGGCCAGCAGCAACCGCCACGTGCCGTTGCGGGATTGAGGCTCGTCGGCGGCCGTGACGGCCTGGAAGGCTGCTCGCGCGGTGGCATCGGTCACGGCGTCGAGCAGCTGGTCGGTGCTGTAGGTGTCGAGGATCTCGGCGGCCCCTGCTTCCTGCCGCGCGTCGCTGGCCGCGTCCTGCCCGGCAAGCGTCCGGCCCAAGCGGCGGCACAGCTCGTCCTCGGCCCAGGACACCGAGCCGTCCGCGGCGACCAGACTCGCGACGATCGGTTCGGCGTCGCGGGCCGCGAGATCCATCCGCTGCCGGTCGAGCCGGCGACGGTACTCCCCGAAGTTGGCCGACTCCCCCCACAGGCTTCGCCCCGACTGCCCCCATGGCGCTGCTTCCTGTCCGGACCTGCGAGTGGCGGGATGTCCCGACCGCCCCGCCCTGGCGGCGGACTGCGACGACGACTTCTTCTTCTTGCGAGGCTTGGAAACTGGCATCCGACAATTCTACGAACGCGCTGCGGAGCACCACCGCCAGAATCCCGATTTGCCCGGATAGGCGATGAATGTGCACCACTGCCGGCAGGCCACGGCCATTTCAAGCCTTATGTGAGTGTGAGAGTCCGAGGAGGTCGAACGGGCGGTGCAGGAGGTCGGTGGTCGGGGCGCCGTCGTGTAAGGGGTGCCGGTACCCGGCGAGTGTTATGCGGCTTGCGTGAAGGTGTCGGGGGCGGGTTGGGGGCGGCGTGCGAGGTAGCGGGCGTGCTCGGCTTCGGCGTCGTAGCGCCAGCGGTAGGGGCGGGCGGTGCGGTTGTAGCGGATGGTGTAGGTGGCGATCTGGGCTTCGAGGTCGTCGCGGGAGGCGAAGTCGCCGCGTCGCAGTACGCGGCGGGTCAGCGCACTGAACCACTGCTCGACCATGTTCAGCCAGGAGGCGTGCTTGGGCGTGTGGGTGACGGCGAAGCGGGGGTGAGCGGCCAGCCAGCCCCGGGTGGCCTTGGACTGTGCGAGGAGCCGTTGTCCATGACCAGGTGGATCCGCAGGGCAGGGTCGGTGCACTGGTCCAGTTGCCGCAGGAACGCGGTGAACGTCGCCCGCCGCTACCCGACCCCGCGCGCCAGCCCCGGACGCGAGGAGCGCCGCGAGTTCGAATACCGCCGCCACGGCACGGTCTCCATCGCCCGGTCACGGGCCCCGGTGCCTGCGTGCCGCCCAGCCCCTCGGCCCTGTGATCAGTGCTCCACGCAGCGGCCTGGCCCGTCCCGGCGCCCGCCACGTCGAGAAGTCAGCGAGGACGCCGGGTGCATTCCATCGATCGCGGGGAGGGCGTCCGGCCGCGGCCGGACCTGGACCAGTTGATGGCTCCGCCGCCCGGGGTAGCCGGGATGCCTTCACCGACGTTACGACACGGTGGCCGGCCCGGTCGTGGGCCTGGTGCTCCGGACTGGAGGCGCTGGGGTTTGCGTTGGGAGGATGCTGGTGAACGGTCCTGGTCATGCCGGAGATCTACGGCATGGCCAGGACGGTCTCCTCGACCGCTGTACGGGCTACGCTGACGTCATGTCACCGTCGGACTGGAGACGCCTCACCGAAGCGCACGGAGTGCGTCGCCGACTAGCCATCGTGGGCGGTCACGTCATCAGGCGTCCTTTCCTGCTCCTCGCCCTTGCAGGCCTGGCCTTCCTTGTCACCAGGTTCGGCAAGGACTTCCCCGTGCTCTACGGGATGGCCCCTCTGGGAGCCGTTCTGATCTTCGGGAGCATGGGGCGCTACCGTCCGGCCAGTCCTGCTGCAGAGAGCGGCGAGGACCCCCTGCCGCAGGACGCCGAGGCGAACTGACCGACAGTCGACGCTGCGGTTGAGAGGGCCCTGCGGTACCGACTCCCACCGGCTCGCCGGCACCCGCGCACGAACGCAAAAGCCCACCAAAGCTGGCTGACTTGCCGAGCGTAAGGGCCGTGTCACCGTTGACTTCCGGCAGGCTTCGGCCTTTACGCTCTGCCGGTCATGGCCCTTCTGGATCTCGCCTGTTCCTGCCAGCCTGAGCGTCCGGGGAACGTGGTGGAGTGGCAGAGGGAGCAGGGTGGGGGACGTCGCGGTGCAGGTGAACAGCGACTTCGACGGCCGGTTGAAATGGCGGTCTCGCTATCTGATCCGTAGCGCCCGGCGCCGAGGCCAGACCGGTCTTCTGTTACAGGTGGATCTGCGTGACCCGCCCCGCAGCATGTCACTCAATTGGTGCCTGGTGTCGGTCACCGAGAGTCGGCAACAGCTCTGCAGCGTCGATCGGACCAGCATCAGAAAGGTTCGTTTCATCCCCTTGACCCCAGGCCCTCATCCGCTGCACCTCGAGGTCACGCGGCATTGCGAGCGTCGCTCCACGCAGGTCCAGCGGAACGTTGCACTCGGGCAGGGAGACGTTCTCCTGGTGACGTGTGACCCGGTGCAGCCGAACGTCTTCTACCGGTGCAGTCCCGCGGTGGACACCTGGAGTGCGCAGGTCCTTCAAGCGGATCCGAACGCCTGATGAGCTGAGGCTCGTCAGGGGCCCGCCCTTGTAACGAGGGGCGGCAAAGCGTGTCCCGAGCTCGCCGTACTCTCGAGGCACGAACCATTCCTGCGCGGGCGGGGCGACACGACGACCGCCGTTCATGTGTCGAACCGCGCAGGCCTCAGCGCCGGGGGCAATGACGGGCTGCGGGGACCGCGGCCCGGGCAGCTCTCTCCCCCGGCCGCGCGCGGGGACCCGGCACGCCCCGCCCCCGCCGATGGGCGTACCTCACGCGCCCACGGTCCCGTCGACGCCCTCGCGCAGGAAGTCCGCGTGGCCGTTGTGGCGGCCGTATTCGAGCAGCACGTGCACCATCACCATGCGCAGGGACACCTCCTGCTCCCAGCGCGGCTGGAGCCCCGTCAGGTCCAGGGAGGCGGCCTGCCGCTCGATGCGGCGGGAGTTCTCGACCTCTGCCTCCCAGGCGCCGAAGGCCTCGGCCCGGTTCGAGGTGCTCGCGTCGTACGCGGCCTGGAAGTCGATCCGGTCCGACCACACCATCGGAGCGTCGTTGTCGTCGAACACGCGGCGGAACCAGGCCCGTTGCACTTCGGCCATGTGCCGCACCAGTCCCAGCAGCGAGAGCGTCGAGGGAGGCATCGACCGCTGCCGCAACTGCTCGTCGTCCAGCCCTTCGCACTTTATGGCGAGGGTGGCGCGGTGGTAGTCGAGAAAGGCCCGCAGCGTCTCGCGCTCCCCGCCCACGGCGGGCGGCCCTTTACGCACGTCGGTGGTCACCGGTCGCACTCCTTCACGAGGGGACAGAAGTGCCCAGTATCCGGCTCCGGGACGGGGCGGCAGGCGGCACGTACGACGCCGGCCCCCGGGACGAATCCCGGGGGCCGGCGTCGTACGGATACTGCGGGTACCGCTGGAGCTGCTGATCCGAGGATCAGAAGTCCATGTCACCGCCCGGCATGCCGCCCGGAGCGGCCGCAGAGGCCTTCTCCGGCTTGTCGGCGATGACGGCCTCGGTGGTGAGGAAGAGCGCGGCGATGGACGCGGCGTTCTGCAGGGCGGAGCGCGTGACCTTCGCCGGGTCGATGATGCCCTCGGCGATCATGTCGACGTACTCGCCGGTCGCGGCGTTCAGGCCGTGACCGATCGGCAGGTTGCGCACCTTCTCGACGACGACTCCACCCTCGAGACCACCGTTGACGGCGATCTGCTTGAGCGGGGCCTCCAGCGCGAGCTTCACGGCGTTGGCGCCCGTGGCCTCGTCGCCCGTGAGGTCGAGCTTCTCGAAGACGGCCGAGGCCTGGAGCAGAGCCACGCCACCACCGGCGACGATGCCCTCCTCGACGGCGGCCTTGGCGTTGCGCACCGCGTCCTCGATGCGGTGCTTGCGCTCCTTGAGCTCCACCTCGGTGGCGGCGCCGGCCTTGATGACGGCCACGCCGCCGGCCAGCTTCGCGAGGCGCTCCTGGAGCTTCTCGCGGTCGTAGTCCGAGTCGGAGTTCTCGATCTCGGCACGGATCTGCTTGACACGACCCTGAACCTGGTCGCTGTCACCGCCACCGTCGACGATCGTGGTCTCGTCCTTGGTGATGACGACCTTGCGGGCGCTGCCGAGCAGGTCCAGGCCGGCGTTCTCCAGCTTGAGACCGACCTCCTCGGAGATGACGGTGCCACCGGTGAGGATGGCGATGTCGCCGAGCATGGCCTTGCGGCGGTCACCGAAGCCCGGAGCCTTGACGGCGACGGACTTGAAGGTGCCACGGATCTTGTTGACGACCAGGGTCGACAGGGCCTCGCCCTCGACGTCCTCCGCGATGATCAGCAGGGGCTTGCCCGACTGCATGACCTTCTCGAGCAGCGGAAGGAGGTCCTTCACGTTGCTGATCTTGGAGTTGACGATCAGGATGTACGGGTCGTCGAACGACGACTCCATGCGCTCCATGTCGGTGGCGAAGTACGCCGAGATGTAGCCCTTGTCGAAGCGCATACCCTCGGTGAGCTCGAGCTCCAGACCGAAGGTCTGGGACTCCTCGACGGTGATGACGCCTTCCTTGCCGACCTTGTCCATAGCCTCGGCGATCTTGGCGCCGATCTCGGTGTCAGCAGCGGAGATGGAGGCCGTCGAAGCGATCTGCTCCTTGGTCTCCACGTCCTTCGCCTGCTCCAGAAGTGCGGCGGAGACGGCCTCGACGGCCTTCTCGATGCCACGCTTCAGAGCCATCGGGTTGGCACCCGCGGCGACGTTGCGCAGGCCCTCGCGGACGAGCGCCTGGGCGAGAACGGTGGCGGTGGTCGTACCGTCGCCGGCGACGTCGTCCGTCTTCTTGGCGACCTCCTTGACCAGCTCCGCACCGATCTTCTCGTACGGGTCCTCGAGCTCGATCTCCTTGGCGATGGAAACACCATCGTTGGTGATCGTGGGCGCGCCCCACTTCTTCTCGAGGACGACGTTACGGCCCTTGGGGCCGAGGGTGACCTTGACGGCGTCGGCGAGCTGGTTCATCCCGCGCTCGAGACCGCGCCGTGCCTCCTCGTCGAACGCGATGATCTTGGCCATGTGAAGTGGTCCTCCCGGACTGATGGGGTCTCCCCTGCTCGAACGCAGTTGAGAGCTTGGGGAAGGATTGCTCCGGACCGGGAGGCGCCCGCGACGGACGGCCAGCCTGCTCAGTGGTTCCTTGCCCCGCTGAGCCTGCGGGCCTCACCGGCCCGGTCCAAGTTTCTGTCACTCTCACCTGGAGAGTGCTAACGCCAATGATTAGCACTCGACCCCCTCGAGTGCAAGCGCCTGAGGCCGAGGCTCGCTGGGGAGCGGGCCCCGCCCGGGGCGCACGCGGACGCACGCAGGGCCCGTCCCCCTGCGGAGGAACGGGCCCTGCGTGCGTGAGTAGTGTCGTTGGCCGACCGCGCCGAGCTCAGCCGACGGCGAGCTTGACCATGTCCGCCTGCGGCCCCTTCTGGCCCTGCGAGATCTCGAATTCAACTCGCTGACCCTCTTCGAGGGTGCGGTACCCGTCCATCTGGATCGCGCTGTAGTGGACGAAAACATCCGCACCACCGTCGACCGCGATGAAGCCGTACCCCTTCTCCGCGTTGAACCACTTGACGGTGCCCTGAGCCATGCCTAACTCCCCTATTACTGGCCCTTGCACGAGACCGCACTTCGCGGGCCCGGGTCAGAACTCACCCTCCGACAGGAGAGGGTGGCGTGCGCCGGAACGCGTCGACCGCGGCCGAATGTATCTGCCCAACTGCCCTCTGCAACAGGGCAATCGGACGGGAATTCTGGGCAGGCGCGAACGCCCGGATGGGGAGAATCGGCAAGATTCCAGGGCAAGTCGGGCCTGACAAAGGCGACTTATGCCTCAGGAGGTTCACGTACTTTGGCTGCTTCTTGTCACGGCCGGGCGCATTCTCATATGCGGGCGGCACGGGCAGCGGCGGGGACTTCCCCAACTCTACCGCGCTCAACCATGCAGAATGGCCCCCTCCGCTTCTGATGCGGAGGGGGCCTTCGTGTTCACACAGCGCGGGCGCCCGGCCGGGGTGTCTCCCCGGCCCGCGCGCCGCGACGGGGATCAGCCTCCGGCGACGGCCGGGATGATCGATACGCCTGCGCCGTCCGGCGTCGCCGCGTCCAGACCGCCCTCGAAGCGCACGTCGTCGTCGTTGACGTACACGTTGACGAAGCGGCGCAGCTTGCCCTGGTCGTCCAGGACGCGGGCGCCGATGCCCGGATGGTTCTGCTCCAGCGACGCGATGACCTCGGAGAGGATCGCCCCCTCGGCCGGGACCTCGGCCTGACCACCCGTGTAGGTGCGCAGGATGGTGGGGATACGGACCTTGACGCTCATGTCGGTGCCTTCCTCGGGTCTCGGGTGGTCAGTTGGCGGCGGCGAGGCCAGCGTCGCGGAACGCGTCCAGGCTGGGCCGGATCGTCGCCGACAGTCCGGTCGTGGGGGCGACCGCGTCCAGCGTCTTCAGTCCGTCCCCGGTGTTCAGGACGACGGTGGTCAGGGCCGGGTCCAGCAGGCCTGCCTCGATCAGCTTCTTCGTGACGCCGACGGTCACACCGCCGGCGGTCTCCGCGAAGATGCCCTCGGTGCGGGCCAGCAGCTTGATCGCGTCCACGATCTGCTCGTCGTCGACGTCCTCCACCGCACCGCCGGTGCGGCGGGCGATGTCCAGCACGTACGGGCCGTCGGCAGGGTTCCCGATCGCCAGGGACTTCGCGATGGTCTTCGGCTTCTGCGGCCGCACGACGTCGTGGCCGGCCTTGAAGGCGGTGGAGACCGGGGAACAGCCCTCGGCCTGAGCGCCGAAGATCTTGTACGGCTTGTCCTCGACGAGGCCGAGCTTGATCAGCTCCCGCAGCCCCTTGTCGATCTTCGTGAGCTGCGAACCGGAGGCGATGGGGATCACGAGCTGGTCGGGCAGCCGCCAGCCCAGCTGCTCGCAGATCTCGTACGCCAGCGTCTTGGAGCCCTCGCCGTAGTACGGCCGCAGGTTGACGTTGACGAATCCCCAGCCCTCGCCGAGCGGGTCGCCGATGAGCTCCGAGCAGAAGCGGTTGACGTCGTCGTAGTTGCCCTCGATGCCGACCAGCTCGCCGCCGTACACCGCGGCCATGACGACCTTGCCCTGCTCCAGGTCGTGCGGGATGAACACGCACGAGCGGAAGCCGGCGCGGGCCGCGGCGGCACCGACCGCACCGGCGAGGTTGCCGGTGGAGGAGCAGGAGAGCGTGGTGAACCCGAAGGCGCGGGCGGCCTCGACGGCGATGGCGACGACACGGTCCTTGAAGGAGTGCGTCGGGTTGCCGGAGTCGTCCTTGACGTACAGGCCGCCGGTCACGCCCAGCTCGCGGGCGAGGTTGTCGGCCTTGACCAGCTTCGTGAAACCGGGGTTGATGTTGGGCTTGTCCGCGACATCGGCGGGGACGGGGAGCAGCGGCGCATAGCGCCAGATGTTGTCCGGTCCCTCGGCGATGCGCTTCTTCAGCTCTTCGGGGGAGCCGCTCGGGAGGTCGTACGCCACTTCGAGCGGCCCGAAACAGGACGCGCAGGCGAAAAGGGGGCCGAGTTCGAAACGCTCGCCGCATTCGCGGCAGGAAAGCGCTGCGGCGGGACCGAGATCCACGGCGGAAGAATTGGCGTTTGCTGCGACTGTCTGCGCGGCCATGATGGCGGAGGCCCTTTCTCCTCATCTTCCTTGCGACGTATTTCGCCACAAGACGGAATTGGCACCTTCCCCACCGTGACCTCGCGGTCGGCAGGAGGGTTGCCGGGACTTCAACGGGCCGTTCCCTCAGTCCCTCTGGATGAGCGCGATGGCACCGGACCGTCGATCCGGGCGTTTTTTCGCGGAGCCACCCCGACATGAGGGGGCCATCCGCGTTGTTCAAGACTGTAACCGAAGCACCGGGCGACCGGATGAGTCGTCCGAACCGCGAGATGGATCACACACAGGGAGAATCGACCGTGCTGGAAGAGGTGGAACGCTGGCTGACCAGGCGTTCCTGGTCGGCCGACGACCGCCCGCTCGACCACCTCACCGCCGCGCGGGCGAGGGATCCGCGCGCCGCGCGCGTGAGCGTCGTCCTGCCCGCGCTGAACGAGGAGGCGACGGTCGGCGCGATCGTCGCGGAGATCCGGCGCGAGCTGATGGAGAAGGTCCGGCTCGTCGACGAGCTGGTGGTGATCGACTCCGGTTCCACCGACGCCACGGCCGAGGTCGCGCGGCGGGCGGGCGCCCGGGTCGTGCACCGGGACTCCGTCGTCCCCCGGATCCCCGCCCTGCCCGGCAAAGGTGAGGTCCTGTGGCGGTCGCTGCTGGTGACGAGCGGCGAGATCGTCTGCTTCGTCGACGCCGACCTCAAGGACTTCTCCGCGGACTTCGTGTCCGGGACAGTCGGCCCCCTGCTGACCGACCCTTCGGTGCAGTTCGTCAAGGCGATGTACGACCGGCCGCTGGGCGAGGCAGCGGGCCAGGGCGGGCGCGTGACCGAGCTGGTGGCCCGCCCGCTGCTCAATCTCCACTGGCCCCGGCTTGCCGGGTTCGTCCAGCCGCTGGGCGGCGAGTACGCGGTGCGCCGCTCCCTGCTGGAGCGGCTGCCCTTCCCGGTCGGCTACGGAGTGGAGCTGGGCCTGCTGGTCGACGCCCTGCACACCGTGGGCCTGGACGCCCTGGCCCAGGTCGACGTCGGCGTACGCAGACACCGCCACCAGGACGGCCAGGCGCTCGGGCGGATGGCGGCGGCGATCTACCGGACGGCGCAGCTGAGGCTCTCCCGGGGCCCGCTCGTACGGCCCGAGATCACCCAGTTCGAGCGGGGGCCGGGCGGGTTCGTCCCGCGTACCCACGCGGTGGACACGGAGGAACGGCCGCCGATGCGGGAGATCGCGGAGTACGCGGCCCGGAACGCCGCGTAGCGGTTTCGCGCCACGACGGCTCCGCTCCGGATCTCCGGCCGTTCCTCACGTTTGGCGGCTTCCCTCACGGGCTAGGTTCGGGTACATGGTCTCCGAGCACGCTGCCCAGGTCCTCGTCGCGTCCAACCGCGGCCCGGTGTCGTACGCCCGGCGGGAGGACGGCACGCTCGAATCGAAGCGGGGTGGCGGCGGGCTCGTCTCCGGCCTCAGCGCCGTCGACGACAAGCTGTGGGTGTGCGCCGCTCTCGGCGACGGCGACCGCGAGGCGGTCCGGCAGGGCGTGTCCGAGCCCGGCGTGCGGATGCTCGACATCGACGCCGGGGTCCACGAGGACGCGTACAACGGCATCGCGAACTCGGTGCTCTGGTTCGTGCACCACATGCTCTACCAGACGCCGGTGGAGCCCGTCTTCGACGCGGAGTTCCGGCGTCAGTGGGCCTCCTACGAGAGCTACAACCGGGCCTTCGCACAGGCACTCGCCGAGGAGGCGGGCGAGGACGCGGCGGTCCTCGTGCAGGACTACCACCTCTCGCTGGTCCCCGGGATACTGCGCGAGCTCCGCCCCGACCTGCGGATCGGGCACTTCACGCACACCCCGTGGGCGCCCGTCGACTACTTCCGGCTGCTGCCCGACGACATCGGGGAGCAGCTTCTCAAGGGCATCCTGGGCGCCGACCGCGCGGCCTTCCTGACGCGCCGCTGGGCGGACACCTTCATCGGCTGCTGCACGGAGATCCTCGGCGGCACCGGCCGCACCAGGATCGGGGTGCACGGGCTCGGGGCCGACGCGGACTTCCTGCGCCGCCGCTCCCGCGAGGCGGACGTGGACGAGCGCATGGAGACGCTGCGGGAGCAGGTGGGCGCCGGCCGGCGCACGATCGTGCGGGTGGACCGCACCGAGCTCTCCAAGAACATCGTCCGCGGGCTGCACGCCTACCGGGCGCTGCTTGAGGAGCGCCCCGAGTGGCGCGAGCGCGTGGTGCACATCGCCTTCGCCTACCCCTCACGGCAGGACCTCGCGGTGTACCGGGACTACACGGCCGAGGTGCAGCGGGTCACCGACACGATCAACGCGGACTTCGGCACGGAGGGCTGGACCCCGGTCCTGCTCCACGTCGACGACGACTTCGCCCGCTCGCTCGCGGCGTACCGGCTGGCCGACGTCGCCCTCGTCAACCCGATCCGCGACGGCATGAACCTGGTGGCCAAGGAGGTCCCCGTCGTCTCGGACGACGGCTGCGCGCTGGTCCTCTCCCGGGAGGCGGGTGCGTACGAGGAACTGGGCGAGGACGCGCTCGTGGTCAACCCGTACGACGTGTCTGCCACGGCGCGGGCACTTCACGAGGCGCTGACCATGGAGTCCGGCGAGCGGGCGGCGCGCTCGAAGCGTCTCGCCGCCGCGGCGACCGCGCTGCCGCCGCAGCAGTGGTTCCTGGACCAGCTGGAGGCGCTGCGGGCCTGACCGCCGGAGGACCGGGCCATCGGGCCCGGTCCTCGTCACGCCTCAGCCCCGGGCGAGCTGGCCGGCCAGTGACCGCAGCAGGCCGGCCACCGCTGCCGGGCCGGGCAGCACCAGGTCGGCGCGTTCGGCGAGTTCGGGCACCTCCGAGCCGCTGCACACCAGCAGGCCCTGGGTGCCCCGGGCCCTCAGCTTCTCCACGGCGGCGTAGGCGGCGAGGTCACCGAGGTCGTCGCCCGCGTAGAGGACGGTCTCCGCTTTCGTCTCCCGCACGAACTCCTCCAGCGCCACGCCCTTGTCCATGCCGGCGGGGCGCAGTTCCAGGACGAGGCGGCCGGGTTCGACGATCAGGCCGTGGCGGGCCGCGAGAGCGCTCAGCGGCGCCCGCAGCGCCTCGAAGGAGGCCTGCGGGTCGGCGGCGCGGCGGGTGTGCACGGCGACCGCGCGGCCCTTCTCCTCGATCCAGGTGCCGTCGCCGGCCCCTGCCTCCTCGATCACCCGGGGCAGCTCCGCGCGCACGGCTTCGACGCCGGGGTCCGGGGCGGGTGCGTGGACGTCGCCGCTGACGGCGTCCCAGCGTTCGGCGCCGTAGTGGCCGAGCACGACGAGGTGGTCGAGGCCGGGCGCCCCTGCGAAGCCGCCGAAGCGCACCGCTGTGCCGGCCGGACGCCCGGTGATCACCGCGACGGCGGCGACGCGCGGCGCCAGCGCCGACAGGGCCGGGACGACGTCGGGGTGGGCGCGGGACCGCTCGGGGTCCGGGACGATGTCGGCGAGCGTGCCGTCGAAGTCGAGCGCGACCACCGCGCGGCCGGGCCGGGCCAGGAGCGCGGCGAGGCCGTCACGGCCGGCCTGGGTGGACGGGGTCGGGAGGGGGTGGTCCTGATTGCCCATGCGGCCGAGCGTAGCGGGCGGGCCGCCGGGCCGCGCGGTCCCCCTCGGGGCCGCCCCGCACGGCCGGTGTCCTGTGACGACACCGGCCGGAACGGCACTCAGCGGCGGCCCCGCCTCGCGTCGCGGACCCGCCTGAGCCGGTTGACCGTCACCGGGTCCTCCGCGAGCGCGCGACGGTCGTCCAGGAGCGCGTTGAGCAGTTGGTAGTAGCGGACCGGAGACATGTCGAGCTCTTCGCGGATCGCCCGTTCCTTCGCCCCGGGGCCGGACCAGGAGCGCCGCTCCATGGCCAGCACCGCGTACGCCTGGTCGGAGAGCGGGTCGGCGGTCATGTCGGTCAACCTACTCCGCGGTCTCCGCCTGCCGGGCCTGGGTCGCGATGTCCACGAGCACGGTCTCCGGGTTGGCGCCGGGTTCGACCGCGGTGCCGATCTTCTTCTTGATCGTCTCGCTGGCCTTCGCCCAGGACGTCTTGCCGAAGGGGGGCAGCTGCGAGTTCGGCAGCGCTTCCAGGAACGCGTGGAGCGCCTTGTGCTTGTCGTCGGCCTCCATCACCTCGGAGGCCGTGCCGGTGACGGGCAGCAGGTCGTACTGGTCCGCGAAGGACAGCACGTTCTCGTCCTCGTAGGTGAAGTCGAGGAACTTGCCTATCGCCACCCGGTTGCCGCGCTCCTTGAAGCCCATCATCCAGTCGGCCACGCCCATCGAGCCCTCGGTGGGCCCGTCGGCCCCCGGGAGCGGGACCATCCCGACGTCGACGCCCTTCTTCTTGGCCTCCTGCATGAGCGTGGGGTGGCCGTTGAGCATGCCCACATCGCCCTTGGTGAAGGCTTCGAAGGCCTGCGCCCTGTCGAGCTTGCCGGGCGACACGGGACCGGTGAGGCCCTTGTCGACGAGGTTGTCCTTCAGCCACTTGAAGGTGGCTATGTTCGCCGGCGAGTCGATGTCGTAGTTGCCGACCTCGTCGGTGTAGCCGCCGCCACCGCTGAGGAGCCACATCAGGGTTTCGGCCTGGGACTCCTCCTCGCCGAGCGGCAGCGCGAAGGGGTAGCTCACCCCGCGCTGCTTGAGGGCCGTGGCGTCGCTGCGGATGTCGTCCCACGTCTGCGGGGCCGTGATGCCCGCCTGGGTGAACATCCTCTTGTTGTAGAAGAGCAGCCGGGTGCTGGCCACGAACGGAAGGCCGTAGAGCTTGTCGTCGACCTTGCCCGCGTCGGTGAGCGAGGGGAGGAAGTTGGCCCCCGTACGGATCGTGATCATCTCGTCGGCGGTGTAGAGCTTGCCCGCCTCGGCGTAGTCGGCGTACGCCCCGATCTGCGCGATGTCGGGGGCGTCGCCGGCCTTGACCATCTCGGCGACCTTGCGGTCGACGTCCTTCCAGGAGTAGACGGCCACGTCGACCTTGATCCCGGGGTTCTTCTGCTCGAACTTCGCTGCGATGTCGTCCCAGTAGTGCTGGGAGCTGTTCTCCGCGTCGGTGCCGTAGTCGGCCGCGACCAGCTTCAGAGTGACGTCACCGCCACCCGTGTCCGACCCGCATCCCGACAACGTTGCCGTCATTCCGAGTGCGGCAACCGCCGCGGTCAGACCCACAAAGCGCCGCTGCACAGCCTGTCCATCCCTACATTGGTTGCCGGGTCCACCGCACGAGCGGTGACCCGCGATCCTGCCTCAGGTCCGGTGTGGAGGTCTACACCACCCGGAGTGTCGATGCGGCAATCTAGCAGGGCCGCTTTGTATGGGTGATCAACAAACCACGATAGTGGACTAGACCTTTTAGGGTCGGCGGGCGAAACTGTCTCCCGTGAGACACGTCATCGCCCTCGATGTGGGCGGCACAGGAATGAAGGCCGCCCTGGTCGGGGCCGACGGCACCCTGCTCCACGAGGCCCGCCGGGCCACCGGCAGGGAGCGTGGCGCCGAGGCCGTCGTGGAGACGATCCTCGGCTTCGCCGCGGACCTGTACGCCCACGGGCGGGAGCGGTTCGGCGAAGGCGCTGTCGCCGCCGGCGTCGCGGTGCCCGGCATCGTCGACGCGGAACGCGGCATCGCCGTGTACGCCGCCAACCTGGGCTGGCGCGACGTGCCCCTGCGGAAGCTGCTCGGCGAGCGGCTCGGCGGCATACCGGTCGCACTCGGCCACGACGTCAGGACCGGCGGCCTCGCGGAAGGCCGGATCGGCGCCGGCCGGGGCGCGGACCGCTTCCTCTTCGTGGCGCTGGGCACCGGGATCGCCGGCGCCATCGGCATCGCGGGCACCATCGAGGCGGGCGCCCACGGCTACGCCGGCGAGATCGGCCACGTCGTCGTGCGGCCGGACGGCCCGGACTGCGGCTGCGGGCAGCGCGGCTGTCTGGAGACCCTCGCCTCCGCATCGGCGGTGTCCAGGGCCTGGGCGGCCGCTTCCGGCGACCCTGACGCCGACGCCGCGGACTGCGCGAAGGTGGTGGCCTCGGGCGACCCCGCGGCCGTGCGCGTGTGGCAGGACGCGGTCGACGCGCTCGCCGCCGGGCTGGTCACGGCGCTCACTCTGCTGGACCCCCGCACGCTCATCATCGGTGGCGGTCTTGCCGAGGCAGGGGAAACGTTGTTCACACCACTGCGTGCAGCCGTCGAGGAACGGGTCACGTTCCAGAAGCTGCCCCACATCGTCCCGGCGACCCTCGGGGACACCGCCGGATGCCTGGGCGCAGGGCTGCTCGCCTGGGATCTACTCTCCACGGAGGTATCCGCCTGATGGCCGGACGCGCAGACAGCACAGTTCTCGCAGGTGCCCGGGTGGTGCTTCCCACCGGGACCGTCGAGAACGGCCGGGTGATCATCGAGGGCACCCGGATCGCCGGCGGCACGCCGGAGGGCGCCTGGACCGTCGACCTCTCAGGCCACTGGGTGGTCCCCGGATTCGTGGACATCCACAACCACGGCGGCGGCGGCGCGTCCTTCGCGACCGGCTCCGCCGAGGACGTCCTGGCCGTGGCGCGGGCGCACCGCGCGCACGGCACGACGACCGTCGTCGCCTCCACCGTCACCGGTGAGATGGACTTCCTGGCCCGGCAGGCAGGCATGCTGTCCGAACTGGTCGAGCAGGGCGAGCTCGCCGGAATCCACTTCGAGGGCCCCTTCATCTCGCCGTGCCGCAAGGGTGCCCACAGCGAGGGACTGCTCCGCGACCCCGACCCGGCAGAGGTCCGCAAGCTGCTCGACGCGGCCCGCGGGAGCGCGAAGATGGTCACCCTGGCCACCGAACTCCCGGGCGGAATCGAGTCCGTACGGCTGCTCGCCGAGCACGGCGTGATCGCGGCCGTCGGCCACACCGACGCGTCCTACGAGCAGACCGCCGAGGCGATCGACGCCGGCGCCACCGTCGCCACGCACCTCTACAACGCGATGCCCGCCATCGGGCACCGCACACCTGGCCCCGTCTCGGCCCTCCTGGAGGACGAGCGGGTCACCGTCGAACTGATCAACGACGGCACGCACCTGCACCCCGCCGCCTTCGAACTCGCCTACCACCACGCGGGCGCCGACCGCGTCGCGCTGATCACGGACGCCATGGACGCGGCCGGCGCCGGCGACGGCCACTACGAACTCGGCCCGCTCGCCGTCGAGGTCAGGGACGGGGTCGCCCGCCTCGTGGAGGGCGGCTCCATCGCGGGCTCCACCCTCACCCTGGACACCGCGTTCCGCAGAGCTGTCACGATCGACAGGATCCCCGTCGAGGACGTCGTCCAGTCCATCTCCGCCACCCCGGCGAGGCTGCTCGGCATGTACGACCGGGTCGGCTCGCTGGACCCGGGCAAGGTCGCCGACCTGGTGGTCCTGGACGCCGGCTTCACGCTCAGGGGCGTCATGCGCCGCGGCGAGTGGATCGTCGACCCCCGCACGGGATGACGGCCCGTCACCGGCCGGCGGCAGGTTGAACACGTAACGAAGAGACGGCGGTTGTCCCGGAGGCCTGGGACGGCTGCCGCCTCTTTGGCATGATCACCGGGACAGCGCCGCGGGGAGAGGGCGCGCGGGAACGGACGACCAGGGAACCGGAGGCCGGTGCGGGTGATACTGACCGTCACGCTGAACACGGCACTGGACCTGACGTACGCCGTCCCCGCCCTCGTCCCGCACACCACCCACCGCGTGGGCGAAGTGACCGAGCGGCCGGGCGGCAAGGGCGTCAACGTGGCCCGGGTGCTCTCCGCGCTCGGTCACGACACCGTGGTCACCGGCTTCGCCGGCGGGTCCAACGGGGCCGTCCTGCGGGAACTCCTCGGCGCCCTGCCGAACCGCCCCACCGACGCGCTCGTGGCCGTCGCCGGGAACACCCGCCGCACCCTCGCCGTCGTCGACGGCTCCACCGGTGACACCACACAGCTCAACGAGCCGGGGCCGCACATAGGGTCCGACGAGTGGGCCGCCTTCCTGGGGACCTACCGGGAACTGCTCGCCGGCGCCCGGGCCGTCGCCCTCTGCGGCAGCCTCCCGCCCGGCATCCACGTCGGCGCGTACGCGGAGCTGATCCGGCTCGCCCGTACCGCCGGTGTACCCGTGCTGCTGGACACGGACGGGGAGCCCCTGCGGCGTGGCATCGCCGCCCGCCCCGACCTCGTCAAGCCCAACGCCGGAGAACTCGCCCGGCTCACCGGAGCCCGCGAACCCCTGCGCGCCACCCGCGACGCCCGCCGCCGCGGCGCGCGCGGCGTCGTCGCCTCGCTCGGTCCCGACGGCCTCCTCGCCATGACCCCGGACGGAGTCTGGCGCGCGGCACCGCCGTCCCCGGTGCGGGGCAACCCCACGGGTGCGGGCGACTCCGCCGTGGCCGGACTGCTGTCCGCCCTCGTGGAAGGGCTGGGCTGGACGGAACGGCTGACCCGCGCTGTGGCCCTCTCGACCGCGACCGTCATGGCACCGGCGGCCGGTGAGTTCGACCGCGCCGCCTACGAGGACCTGCTGACCCGCGTCGCCGTCGAACAGCACGCACCGGCGGCCTGACACCGGGCGCGGACCCGGGAAAACACCACGTCCCGGTCATCGCCGTGCGACGACCGGGACGGTGGCTCGGATCAGTGGTGACTAACCCTTGACGTGGCCCGACTTCAGCGACAGCTGGTCGAGGTTGGCGTCGCACGAGTCACCCTCGTTGCACGACAGCATCAGGGTGTTCGACCCCTTCTTGAGCTGGACGTACGCGAACGTCGTCGTCCAGCCCTTCTCCAGGTCGCCCTCCGCCGCGTGCGCGAAGTTCGTCATGTTGATGGACCGCGGGTCCTCGTCGTTGACCGTCAGGGAGGTCTTCGCATCCCTGCCTGGCACGCCGTACGTCACGAACAGCGTGTACGCGCCCTTGTCGGGCACGTCCACGGTCCAGGTCGCCGACCGGCCGACCTCGTTGAGGTTGATGTATTGGCCGTTGGCACCCTTGGCGCCCTTGACGGTGTTGTCCAGCGAGGCAGTACCGCCCAGCGTCAGCGTCGCCGCGTCCTGCTTGGGCAGCTCGACGGGCTCCTTGGACGGCTTGTGGGACTTCTCCGGCTTCGGGGACTCCGACACCTCGCCGGCCGCACCCGTCGACGCACCCGCCTGGTCCTTCTTCTTGTCGCTGTCGTCGCCCGTCATCAGCGCCGCGCCGATGCCGATGAGCACGACCGCGACCACGGCGACGGCCGCGATCAGCAGCGCCTTCGTGTTGGGGCCGCCACGGCCGGGGCCGCCGTTCCTGCCGCCGCCGTGCGGCACCGACCCGTGCTGCGCGGTGACCGGACCGCCCGGGTAGGTCTCGGGCGCCGCGTACTGCGCGCTGGGCTGGCCGTACTGCTGGTTCGGCTGGCCGTACTGCTGGTTCTGGCCGTACTGCTGCTGCGGCGGGACCTGCCCGTACTGGCGCTCGCCGACCGCTCGCACCTGGTTGTACGACGTTCTCGGCCTGCCTGGCTGTGCTGCGGGGCCGGGGTATCCGTAACCACTCTGCCCGGGCGGCTGTGCGCCTGCCGCCCGCCCGTCCTCGTACAGATAGCCGAACGGATCGTCGTCCTCGGGCTTGCTCGCGCCGTTGTTTCCGGCCGTCATCCCTGGGTCACTCCTCACCATGTCGCCAGCCGTCGCCGACCGGCCGAGCCTACCCCGAACGGAGCACACGTCGAATTGGCGTCGGCCGCACAGGAAACCGGGCGTGGTACGGGAACCGCCGGGGCGTGAACGTCAGCCGGCTCTGCGGTGAACCTTGGAACGGGACCGCTTCTCCACGTACATCCGCTGGTCGGCGGAGTGCAGGACCTCTTCCCCGGTCATGCCGCACTCGGCCCAGCCGATACCGAAACTCGCCCCGACCCTGACGGCCCGGCCGTCCACCCGGATGGGCGGAATGATGGCGTTACGCAAGCGTACGGCCAGGTCCGCGGCATCTGCGGCCCCGAGACCGTCCGCGAGGACGACGAATTCGTCACCCCCGAGCCGCGCGACCGTGTCACCGTCCCGTACGCAGGTCGTGAGCCGCCGGGCGACCTCGATGAGAACCGCGTCACCCGCGTGGTGCCCGAAGCGGTCGTTGATGGACTTGAAACCGTCGAGGTCGCAGAAGAGCACCGCGAGCCCCTTGGTCCCGTCGTCGCGGTCCGGGTCGGGCGCCACGGTGTGCACGTGGTGGTCGTACGGGCCGACGCCCGCCACCGTCTCGGGCTCGTACCCGTGCACCGGGGAACCGTCGCCGTACGCCGCGTCGAGGGCCTCGACCGCACTGGAGGTGACCGAGGAGTGAGGCCTCTCACACAGTCGCGCGCCGAGCCGCGAGCGCAGCTCCGCACTGTTGGGCAGCCCGGTGAGCGCGTCGTGCGATGCGCGGTGCGCGAGGTGCATTTCGTTGCGCTTGCGTTCCTCGATGTCCTCGACGTGGGTCAGCAGGAAGCGGGGGCCGTCGGTGGTGTCCGCGACGACCGAGTTGCGCAGCGACACCCAGAGATACGTGCCGTCCCTGCGGCCCAGACGCAGTTCGGCCCGGCCTCCCTCGGCGGACGTGCGGAGCAGGGTGCCGACGTCTTCGGGGTGGACGAGGTCGGCGAAGGAGTAACGGCGCAGGACGGACGCCGGGCGGCCCAGGAGGCGGCAGAGCGCGTCGTTGGTGCGCAGCAGCCTGCCGTGCTGGTCACCGCCCATCTCGGCGATGGCCATGCCGCTGGGGGCGTACTCGAAGGCCTGGCGGAAGGATTCCTCACTGGCCCGCAGCGCCTGCTGTTCGCGTTCGAGCCTGACCAACGCGCGCTGCATGTTCGCTCTGAGGCGGGCGTTGCTGATCGCAATGGCCGCCTGGGAGGCGTACATCTGGAGGGCTTCACGCCCCCAGGCGCCCGGACGGCGGCCGTTACGCGGCCGGTCGACGGATATGACCCCCAGGAGGTCCAGACCTCCGCCGGATGCGTACATCGGCGCGTAGAGGCGGTCGAGGGGGTGCCACTCGTCCTCGAAGCGGGGCTCGGGCCCTTCGGTGTGCCACTGCGGCACGTCGTCATCGAGGAGCACCCAGCCCTCGGTGTGGGGTATGAACCGGAGGCCGTCCCAGGCCTCGCCCATCGACAGCCTGCGCTCCCATGACTCGCGGGAGCCGACCCGGCCGGTGATCAGGGCCTCCGCGGCGGTGTTGCCGGCGAACGCGGCGACCACGAGATCGCCGTCGGGGCGGACGAGGTTCACGCAGCCCAGTTCGTAGCCGAGCCCGGCCACGATGCCGTCGGCCACGCTCTGCAGCGTGTCCGCGAGGCTCCGCGCCGTATTGAGATCAGCGACGGCCTGGTGCAGCTGCCGCATGGTCGCAAGACGGACGTACGGCTCCGACTCGGCCTCCATTGCTCGCACTCCCTGAGACCTCGACAGCAACTCCAGGTTTCATATCGACGTACTTATCGCAGTGTCACCGCCACTGAATCACAGTGAGCTGCGCACCCGGTACACAGGGTCAACAAATACTGCACTCTGTGACTCAAGTCACAGCATGTGGTAAAGGCCGCCCCCGGGGACGACCTCCGGCGTCCCGCCCCTTGCGGAACGCGAACCGGCACGGATGGCCTGCGGGTCCTAGGACCCGGCTGGTCCCCTGGCCCGATGCGGGAGCCCTTCCCGCGGCGTTAGCGTGCCCGGTGTGCTGCAGAAGACTCCCCCCGCCCCACGCCCCGAGACCGTCCCCCATGCTGAGGGGGTGAGCAACGACGAATTCCGCGCCGCCCTGTCCCGTCTGGCCGCGGGGGTGGTGCTGGTCACCGCCCAGGAACCGCCGCTCGACGAGCACGGCCGCGGCGAGGACGTCGGCATGACCGCGACGTCGTTCGTCTCCGTGTCCCTGGACCCGCCGCTGGTGATGGTGAGCCTGCGCAACGACTCACGGATGGACGACCTGCTGGCCGAGCAGCCCCTGTGGTCGGTGTCGGTGCTGGCGGAGAGCCAGCGGCAGATCGCCGGCCGGTTCGCCATGAAGGGCAGGATCAGCGACCGGCTCCTCTTCGCGGACCTGCCCTTCACACGGGGCGGGATCACGGCCGCGCCCCTGGTCTCCGGAGCGCTGGTCACCCTGGAGTGCCGCACGGAGCAGAGCGTCGTCGCCGGTGACCACACGCTGGTGATCGGACGGGTGCTGACGGCCTCCATGCCGAACGCGGACGCCGAACCCCTCGCGTACTTCAAGGGCCGCTACCGCAAGCTGGGCTGAACGGCCCGGCTTGCGGTAGCGGCCCCGCCGAACCGACAGGGCGCACGGGCCGGCGGCTACCAGTCGCGGCCCGAACGTCCGCGCTTCGTGTCACCGCGCTGCTTCTTCTCCCGAAGGCGCCGCTCGTTGATCCCGCGCGGGATCTTCTTCTTCAGGCGCGGCTTGGGCGGCGGCGCGGTGGCCTCCGCCAGCAGAGCGGCCATCCGCACGGCGGCCGTCTCCCGGTTGCGCCACTGCGAGCGGTGCTCCGACGCCCGTACGGACACGACCCCGCCCACCAGCCTGCCCGCGAGGCGTTCGAGAGCGCGCGCCTTCCAGACCTCGGGCAGCGACTCGGTGGCGGCGAGGTCGAACCGGAGCTCCACCTGGGAGTCGCTGGTGTTGACGTGCTGCCCGCCGGGCCCCGAGGACCGCGAGAAACGCCACATGAGTTCGGCCTCCGGAAGGGAGACCGAACCGCGGATGACATAGGGCCCGGACATGACACCCATGTTCCCTGGCGTACGGGCCGCCCGTCACCTTGATTTGCGAGCGTTCGGCCAGAAGTTCGGCAAAGAAAGTAAAGCGAGCAGGAACCTCGTGGCCTCTTGTCTGCGTTAGGACGGGTGACGGTAGCTTTCGTGATGGCACGAAGCCCGCACACGAGCACACGACGAGGAAAGGGACTTCCCATGGCTGTAAGCCTGTCCAAGGGCGGCAACGTCTCGCTCACCAAGGAGGCCCCGGGCCTGACCGCCGTCACGGTCGGCCTCGGCTGGGACGTCCGCACCACCACCGGCACCGACTTCGACCTCGACGCCTCGGCGATCGCCGTCAACAACGCCGGCAAGGTCTACTCCGACGGCCACTTCGTCTTCTTCAACAACAAGGCGACGCCGGACCAGACCATCGTCCACACCGGTGACAACATCACGGGCCAGGGCGAGGGCGACGACGAGCAGATCAACGTCAACCTGGCGGGCCTCCCGGCGGACATCGACAAGATCGTGTTCCCGGTCTCCATCTACGACGCCGAGGCACGCAGCCAGAACTTCGGCCAGGTGCGGAACGCCTTCATCCGCATCATCAACCAGGCCGGCGGCACCGAGATCGCCCGTTACGACCTGAGCGAGGACGCCGCCACCGAGACCGCCATGGTCTTCGGCGAGCTCTACCGCAACGGCGCCGAGTGGAAGTTCCGCGCGGTCGGCCAGGGGTACGCCTCGGGCCTGCGCGGCATCGCCCAGGACTTCGGCGTCAACCTCTGACGTAGCACGGTCCGCCCACGGGAGCCCTTGTCCGACCCCGGTCGGGCGGGGGCTCCCGCGCGTCCGTCACCCTCGCGGCGGTCCTCACCGAACGCACCAGGTCGGCCGAGGGGCGTCGCCGGTAGGATCACGCCCCGCGAACGCCCGACGGGGCCGGTTCGACGCACGGAGGGTGGGACACATGCCGACGCCTGAAGAGATCTGGGCGGCCGCCGATCTGCCCACGCGTCGCCTCGCCGGCCTCGCTCTGAATCCGTCCACGTCGCAGGACGTCCTGCTGAGGCTGCTCGCCGACGCTCCGTCGGCGGTGCGGATGGTGCTGTGCCGGGACCGGATCCTGCCCGACGCCGTCGTCGAGGCCGTCCTCGTACACCCCGACACCCGGACCCGCTCGTTCTTCGCCCGCAACCCCCATGTCGATCCCGCACAACGGGCGCGGCTGGTGGACGATCCGGAATGGTTCGTCCGCGCGCACCTCGCCGAGCCTCCGCGGCTGCCTCACGGCGGTGCGCACCGGCCGCTGCCCGACGAGACCGTCGTACACATGCTCCGTACGTACGACAACGACGCCCTCGGCCACAGCCTCTACCGGCAGATCTCCCCGGCCTTGCGCCGGGCCATGCCCAGACATCCGGTCGCGAAGGTCCGCGCCCTGGGGGTCGGCGAGTGGGGTCTGCTGAGCGCCGGGACACGGGCCGCGCTGCTGGCGGACCCCGACGCCGAGGTCAGGGACCGTGCCGAGAGGCACGCACGACTCGATGACCCGGCGTGGGTGGAGCGCGAGCTGCCCGAACGGTCGTGCCACGCGCGCCGGGACCTGCTCATGCACCGGGCCCTCAGCAGAACCGTCGTGCACACCGTCCTCGACGCTCCGGTCGCCGAGGAGGAGCGGGCAGCGATCGCCGGCAACCCCAGCCTGCCGGCCGACGTGGTCATCCTCCTGGCCGCCGATCCGGACCCGGATGTGCGCGCGAGGATCGCCCACCGCGCGGACCTCGGACCCGTCGAGCGCCGCGCGCTCGCCGTGGACCCCGACCCGGAGGTCCGACTGGCCCTGTCCGTGCACCCCGGGCTGACCGAGGAGGAGCGGGCCTCGATCGACTGCACGATCCCCGCGAACGGCTGCTTCGACGCGCTGCCCGGGTGGCCCTCCGTGCCCCGGGACCCTCAGGACGTCCGCCGGGACGCGACCTCCGGCCACCCCCTTCTGCGGCGGCGGGCGGCGAAGGACCGGTTCCTGCCGCCCGACCTCGTGGAACGCCTGGCCGCCGACGACGATCTCGGCGTACGCGTCCTGCTGGCACAGCACCATCCGGACGCCCCGGGCCCCCTGCTCCTGCGCAGCTTCCTGGAGTACGAGGCTCCCGGGCGGGCACACCTCACCACCCGGCCGAACTTCCCCACCGCGCGGCTGGCCGCCTTCGCCGACCACGAGGACCCCGAGGTCCGCGCCCTTGCCGCCCGTGACCCCCGCACCGAGCCGGCGACCGTGGAGCGGCTCACCCGGGATCCGGACCCGGCCGTGCGAGCCGCACTGGCACGCCACCCGAATCTTCCGCAGCCCCGGCTGTCCGAGCTCCTCGACGACGAGGAGCTGGCCCACGCAGCCGCGGCCAACCCGGCCCTGGCCCCCGGGGTCGTGCACCGGCTGGTGACGACGGACGGGCGACGGGTGTGACCGCTGCGTCGGGACACGTCCTGTGTTCCCTTCGCGCGCTCCCGCCCACCCCAAGCACGTGACGCGCCGCCAGAAAGGGTTATCCCGACGGCCGGACCGGCAAGAAGTGGTCAAAAACTTGTGAGGTAATTGTCGGCGTTCCGTCAATAACAATCGTTCGATGGCACGCTCTCCGCTCGTACCCCCCACAGGAACGAGCAACGGAGAAGGCATGACCCCCCACATGAACACCCGTCGCACCGCCGCCCTGGCCGCAGTTGCCGCAGTTGCCGCAGTTGCCGCAGTTGCCGCGATGGTCGTCGTCGGCGCGACGGGGCCGACGACAAGAGCGCGCTCACCGCGATCGACGTCGCGGGCCACGAGATGAGCCACGGCCTGACCGCCGCGACCGCCAACCTCGACTACGCCGGTGAGTCCGGCGGTCTCAACGAGGCGACCAGCGACATCCTCGGCACCTCCGTCGAGTTCTTCGCCGACAACACCGCCGACGCCGGGGACCAGCTCATCGGCGAGAAGATCGACATCAACGGCGACGGAACCCCGTTGCGGTACATGGACAAGCCCAGCAAGGACGGCGGCTCGGCGGACTACTGGGACACCGGCGTCGGCGGCCTGGACGTGCACTACTCCTCCGGTGTCGCCAACCACTTCTTCTACCTGCTGGCCGAGGGCAGCGGCGCGAAGACCATCGGCGGCGTCGACTACGACTCCCCGACCTCCGACGGCTCGAAGGTCACTGGTATCGGCCGCCAGAAGGCCTACCAGATCTGGTACAAGGCGCTCTCCGTCTACATGACGTCGAGCACCGACTACGCCGGAGCCAGCGTCGCGACCGAGAAGGCGGCCACCGACCTGTTCGGGGCCGGCAGCACCGAACTCGCGGCCGTCGACGCCGCCTGGACCGGGGTCAACGTCAACTAACCCCCGCACACCACAGCACGGGAGCCGGTCAGCCTCGGGCCGGCCGGCTCCTGCCGTCGAGCCAGGTGTCCCAGACCTCCGTCAGGTCCCTGCCGGACGCCTTCTCGGCGTACGCGGTGAAGTCGGCGGTCGAGGCGTTGCCGTGCCGGTGCTCCTTCAGCCAGCCCCTGACGAGACCGAAGAAGGCCGCGTCGTCGTGCATCTCCTGGCGGATGCGGTGGACGACCATCGCCCCGCGTCCGTACACCGGGGGCCGGGACAGATCGGCGGCGCCCGGCGGACGGGACGGCGGGAAGGCCCAGTTCGCCTCGTCGGCGTACGCCTTCTCGAAGCTCTCCTGGACAGTGGGGCCGGAATGATCCTCGCTCCACAGCCACTCCGCGTAGGTCGCGAAGCCCTCGTTGAGCCACATGTCGCGCCAGCTCGCGGGCGTGACGGAGTTCCCGAACCACTGGTGCGCCAGTTCGTGGACGAGCAGCACCAGACCGGGCGGGCCGGGAAAGAACGGCCGGGTCTGTGTCTCCAGCGCGTACCCGGCGTCGTCGGGCCGGCCCACGATCGCCCCGGCCGACGAGAAGGGGTACGGCCCGAACTTCTCCTCGCCCCACGAGACCACCTCGGGAATCCGGGCCAGCACACGCGCGCTCGCCCGGTCGGAGTCCGGATCGACCGCGTTGACCACGGGAAGGCCGTCCCCTGTGACGGTCCGCCTCACGGTGAAGCGGCCGACGGCGACGGTCGCGAGGTAGCTCGCCATCGGCTCCCGGACACGCCAGTGGTACGTGGTGCGGCCCCCAGCCGTCCGGCGGGACGCCGGCTCACCGTTGGAGACGGCACTCCGCCCCTCGGGAACGGTGACCCGGATGTCGTACGACGCCTTGTCGCCCGGATGGTGGTTCCCTGGGAACCAGGTCAGGGAGCCGGCCGGCTCCCCGAGCGCCACCGCCCCGTACGCGGTCCGCAGCCAGCCCTCGTCGGAGCCGTCCGCATCGGTGACGGTGCGGGGCGAACCGGAATAGCGCAGGACCGTGCGGAACGTCCGGCCCGCACGGAGCCGGTCCGCGACCGCGGCTGCCGGACGCAGCGTCAGTTCCGTACCCGCCCGGTTCACCACGGCCGGGCGGCCCTCGACGGTGGCCGAGCGGACCTCCAGGCCGGCGAGGTCCAGGTTGAACGCACTGAGGTCCTGGGTCGCCCGGGCGGTGATCACGGCGGTGCCGCTGAGCCGTCCGGCATCGGCGTCCGTGCCGACCGACAGGTCGTAGTGCGTCACGTCGTAGCCGCCGTTGCCGAGCCGGGGGAAGTACGGGTCCCGCACCCCGGCCGCGCCCGGGGTCCCCACGACCGCGCCCCGGCCGGCCGTGCAGGCGGTGAGGGAGGTGGCCAGGGTGATCGCGGCGAGCAGCCGGACTCCGCCGGGCACGGTGCGGCGCGCGGGCGCCGTTCGCTGGTCCACACCGCGATCCTAGGAGCCCTCCCGGCTCGGTGCGCGGGCGCCGGACGGGCTGCCTGACCGTCAGGACCGGCTGTTCACGTAGCCGGCACCGGCCGCCCGGAGACCGTGGGCCGCCGGCCCCGAAGGCCCGGCGCAGGGCGTCCGCGCGGCATGACACCATCGAACCGTGCTCGACATCGGCTACTCCCTCTCCCGGCGCTTCCCGGACCCCCCGCAGACCGACTACCGCCGCGCGGACGTCCGGGCGCTGCGGCACGACCTGTTCTCCGGGGACGTCTACCTGGCCGACACCAAGGCCGACCGGGAAGTGTCCACAGCCTGGGGATGGGTCCCCGTGCTCGACTTCGCCTGGGCACTGTGCGACATCGTCGAACAGATCGACCGCGATCCCCGAGGCAACCGCTCGCACCGCCAGCAGTACGCCGAAATCGACTTCACCGAGTCCTCCGACCGCATGCTCTTCGAGCGCCGCTTCGGCTGGGTCGACGTCGAGGCCGACTGGATGCCGGGCGACGAGCCCCCGCTGACCTTCAGCCACTCCCTGCTCCGCCGCGAGGCCCGCGACTTCCTCCACGACCTGATCGCCGACCTCTCCGACATGCACGAGGGCCTCGCCGACAACCCCGTCGTCTGGGACCTGCAGGCCCGCTTCCCCCGCCTCTGAGCTGCCCGCGCAGATCGGGCTACGCCTCCACCCGCACCCCGATCTGCGCGGCGAACGCCGGGGCCAGCTCCATCAGCTGCGCCGGGCTGATCACCGCCCCCGCCAGCCGCTCGACGCCCCGCGCGATGTCCAGCTCCGCGACCGTACGCAGATCGACGGACTCCATCCGTACGGCGGAGAAGTCCGCCCGCTTCAGCACGCAGTCGCGGAACTCCACCCGCACCAGGTGGGCCTCACCGAAGTCCGGCTCCGAGAGCACGCAGCCCTCGAACACGACGTCCTTCAGCCGCGCCTTGCGCAGATTCAGGTAGTCGATCTTCCCGCCGCGCACGAGCACCCGCTCCAGCACGGCGCCGTGCAGCTGCACCCCGCCCAGCCGCGCGTCCACGACCTCCACGTCCCGCAGCGAGGCCCCCGCGAGATCGGTGCCCACCCCCCGCACGCCCGTCAGCACCGAGTCGATGAACCGGGCACGCACCAGCTCCGTCCGGTCCAGGGCGCACCCGCGCAGCTCGCAGTCCATGAAGCGGGCACCAGGACCCGAGGCGTCGGCGAGGTCGCTCCCGTCGAACCGCACCCCGTCGTAATCCCCGTCGGGCTGCAGACCCTCCCCGTCGTACTCCACGAGCGGGGGCAGCCGGACCTCCGGCCGCCTCGCCTCCGCCACCGCGTCCTTCGCGCCCCTGCTCCTGTTGCCCGTACGTGTCATGCCCCCCATCGTGACGCACATCACTGACAACGCCCCTGCCCGGTGTCACGGATCAGGTCCTGCGATCCGTCATCCCCGCAGAAGCGCCGACCGCGAGGAGACCACCCATGCAGCGCATCCACGTCGTCGGCGGCGGGCTCGCCGGACTCACCGCCGCCATCACCGCCGCCGAATCCGGGGCCCTCGTCACCCTCCACGAGGCACACGACACCCTCGGCGGACGGGCGAGGACCGCTCAAGGCCCCTACCTCACCAACGAGGGACCCCACGCGCTCTACCACCGCGGCCCGCACCGGGCCTGGCTCGCACAACGGGGGCTCCTCGGCCCGCTCGCCTCCGTGCCGCCGCTCGAAGGCACCCGCTTCTTCTTCCGCAGGGGCGGCGTGCTGCGCAGGACCCCGCCCCTCGCCCTGCTGCGGCTCGCCCGGCGCGGTGCCCACCGTGCCCCGGCCGGCACCGACTTCATCGACTGGGCCACCGGGCAGGTGGGTGAGGAGGGCGCCCGGGCGGCGGCGCACTACATGGGGGTGGCCCTCTTCCACCACGACCCGGGATCGCTCTCCGCCGCCTTCGTCCAGGAACGGCTCCGCCGGGCCGCCGCACTGCCGCCCGAAGCCCGTTACCCCGTCGGAGGCTGGGCGCGGCTCGTCGACCGGATGGCCTCACGGGCCCGGGACCTCGGCGTACGCATCGGGACGGGCGCCCGCGTCGGGGCCGGGGACCTGGCCGGGCTGCGGCGCGGCGGCCCGGTGATCGTCGCCACGCACCTGGAGTCGGCCCGGGCCCTGCTCGACGACCCGTCGCTGACCTGGACCGGCGGCCGCACCGCGCTCCTCGACCTGGCCGTGAGGACCCGCCGGGGCGACCCGTTCGTCGTGTCCGACCTCGACGCCCCCGGCTGGATCGAACGGTTCACGGCCCAGGACCCCACGCTCGCACCGGCGGGCGAACAACTCGTACAGGCGCAGATCCCCCTCGCCCCCGGCGCCCCTCGCGGCGAAGCCGTACGCCGGGCCGAGGACATGCTGGACCTCGGGTTCCCCGGCTGGCGGGAACGCACCACCTGGCGCCGGGAAGCGCTGGCGTCCGGGCGCACGGGCGCCGTCGACCCGCCGGGCACGACCTGGCGCGACCGTCCCGCCGTCGACCGCGGGGACGGGTTCCTGCTCGCGGGAGACATGGTCGCCGCCCCGGGGCTCCTCAGCGAGGTCTCGTTCAACAGCGGCATCGCAGCCGCGCTCCTGGCCGTACGGCTGCTCGGAGGGACCGGGCGCACCACCACCGGGCTTGACCTCAACAACTCTTGAGGTCGCAAGGTGGGTGCGCCGGCCACCACCCACGCCCTCGGAAACCCGCCGTCCACCCCTTCCCGCCCTCCGAGGCCGCAGCCGCCCACCGCGCCGCTGGAGACCGGAGGCACGGCGGGCAGGGTCGTCGTCCTCGTCCCGTAAGCACCGCCCGAGGACGCACCCGTCAGGCCGCGCCGAGCCGTTCCAGCGCGCCGTCGTCGAGCCGGTACACGGTCCACCCGTCCTGCGGACGCGCGCCGAGAGACTCGTAGAAGGCGATGGACGGGGCGTTCCAGTCGAGCACGGACCACTCCAGGCGCCCGTACCCGCGCTCCACACAGATCCGCGCCAGTTCCGCGAGCAACGCCTTGCCATGGCCTTTGCCGCGCCGCTCCGGGCGCACGTACAGATCCTCCAGGTACACGCCGTGGACCCCGCGCCAGGTCGAGAAGTTGAGGAACCACAGTGCGAAACCGACCACTTCACCGTCCTCGTCCGACACCGCGATGTGCGCGTAGGCGGCGGGCCGTTCCCCGAAGAGCGCCTCGCGCAGCTGCTCCTCGGTGGCCTTCGCCTCGTCCAGGGCCTTCTCGTAGTCGGCCAGCTCACGGACCATGGCGTGGATCGCGGGGACGTCGGCGGGGGTGGCTTCACGAATCATGGGGGCAGAGTAGACAAGCCGCCGCGGGTGCTCCCCGGAATCACCCCCGCCCCAGCAGCCTCCGGGCGATCTCCGCGTGGTCCGCCGGCAGCCGCGTCCCCCCTCGGCCGACCACCCACACCCCGTTCTGCAGCACCCGCCCCAGCGTCCACGCCCTGGCCCGCTCCCGGTCGGCCCCCAGCACGCCCGTCAGCAGATCGAACCGCCACAGCACCTCCGCGGCGTCGAACAGGTTGTCCAGCGCAGGCAACAGCTCGAACCCCGGATCACCGGCCAGCGGCTTCGGATCCAGCACGACCCACTCACCGGCCCGTCCGTCCTCCGCGCGGCCGGCCAGGATGTTGTCGTAGTGGAGGTCCCAGTGAAGCAACCGGTCCCCGGGCTCCCCGGCCACCTCCCGCACGGCAGCCGCGCAGTCGAGCAGCAGCCGCCGGTCCCCTTCACCGGCCAGCCGCGCAACCGTCCCGGGGGTCGCGTCCAGCATCCGGGCGGTCACGTCCCCCAGCCGCCGCATCCCCGCAGGAGCCTGTACGCGGACGAGCCGGGCCAGCGACCCGGCGAGGACCCGCACGGCCTCGCGGGCATCGGTGACACCGGTCAACGGGCGCCGCTCGTCAAGCCGTTCCAGCAGCATCGCCCCCGTGGCGACGTCGTACTCCAGAACGCCCACCGCCCCGGCGTCCGCGGCGCCCCAGGCCCGCAGCGCGGCGGGCTCCCCCACGGTCTCCTCGTCCAGCGCCTGGAGCTTCAGCGCCGACGGGGTGCCGTCCCCCCCGCACCACGGGAAGCACCAGAGCGCACATCCCGTACATCGCACCGCCGTCGGGCCGCAGCTCCCACTCCTGTAGGAACCGCACGGCCAGTCCGGGCAACGCGGCCGCGAACTCCCGGCCCCTCGGCCCGCCATGGACCCGCAGACTCTCGACCAGCTCGTCCGGAAGCTCGATCACACCCCGAGCGTACGGGTACCGTCCCTCCAGCGACTCGGCTGCACACGGACAAGCAGGGGATTCATGAGCACCGTCAGTACCGTCAACGGCGGCATTTCGTTCTGGTACGCCCGCGAGGGCATCCCCACCCCCCGCGAGCCCCTTCCGGGCGACGGCACAGCCGACGTGTGCATCGTCGGCGGCGGCTACACCGGGCTCTGGACGGCGTACTACCTCAAGAAGGCGGTGCCCTTCCTCAACATCACCGTCCTGGAGGCCAAGTTCTGCGGCTACGGCGCCTCGGGACGAAACGGCGGCTGGCTCTACAACGGCATCGCGGGGCGCGACCGATACGCGAAACTGCACGGCCACGACGCCGCCGTACGCCTCCAGCGAGCCATGAACGACACCGTCGGCGAGGTCGTCCGCACCGCCGGGGAGGAAGGCATCGAGGCCGACATCCACCACGGCGGCGTCCTCGAAGTCGCCCACACCCCAGCTCAGTTGGCACGCCTCAAGGACTTCCACTCCGTCGAGATCGCCTTCGGCGAGACGGACCGCGTGCTGCGGGGCGCCCGTGAGACCGCCGAGCGCATCCGCGTCAGCGGCGCCGTCGGCTCCAGCTGGACACCGCACGGCGCGCGACTGCACCCGGCCAAGCTGGTCAAGGGCCTCGCCGACGTCGTGGAAGCCCTCGGCGTCACGATCCACGAGTCCACCCCCGTCACGGAGATCAGGCCCAAACACGCCGTCACCCCGTACGGCACGGTGCGCGCCCCTTACGTCCTGCGCTGCACCGAGGGCTTCACCGCGGGCCTCAAGGGCCACGCGCGCACCTGGCTCCCCATGAACTCCTCCATGATCGTCACCGAGCCCCTCCCCGAGGCGGTGTGGGACACCATCGGCTGGGACGGCCGCGAGACCCTCGGCGACATGGCCCACGCCTACATGTACGCCCAGCGCACGGCCGACGGCCGCATCGCCCTCGGCGGGCGCGGCATCCCCTACCGCTACGGATCCGCCGCCGCCAACGTCAACACAACAGCCCGCACCCAGCCCGCCACGATCGAGGCCCTGCGCGACCTGCTGGTCCGCTTCTTCCCCACCACGGCCGGCACCCGCATCGACCACGCCTGGTCCGGCGTCCTCGGCGTACCCCGCGACTGGTGCGCCACGGTCACCCTGGACCGCAGCACCGGCCTCGGCTGGGCGGGCGGCTACGTCGGCTCGGGCGTCGCCACCGCCAACCTCGCCGCCCGCACCCTGCGCGACCTGATCCAGCAGGACTCCGGCCAGGCGGGCCCCACCGAACTGACAGCCCTGCCCTGGGTTAACCACAAGGTGCGCCGCTGGGAGCCCGAGCCCTTGCGCTGGCTCGGTGTCCACGCCCTCTACGCCGCCTACCGCGCCGCCGACCGCCGCGAGGCCACCTCGTCCCGGGCCGACACCGACCGGATCGCGAAGGTGGCCGACCGCATCGCCGGCCGCCACTGACCGCCGACGGTCCCCGCTGACCTGCCCGGAGCCGCACCGCCGGGCCCGCCGCCACGGGCCCGGCGGTGCGGCTCCGGGGCGACGCCGGCCGGTCGCCGCCCTTCGGCAGCCGGCCCGGGCTCCCGTACCGCACACGGGCCCCGCCCCGCACCTGCAGCAACCGGAACGGACCGCCGAGCCTAGGCCGATCAGGAGAACATCCGGCCCCATATGGGTGACAGCGCGTATCCCCGCCCGCCCGCAGAGCCACAAGCGGAATTGACTGAGGGTCACCACAGCGCGGGCACCTCCTCCGGGACGCCTTCGCGCGACCTCGACGCCCGCCTGCCCTTCGGCCTCGCGGGCCATGGGAAGGGACCATCTCTATGCGGGTGCTGCGGAATATCGCCTGGAGTGCGATCGCCTCGCTGCTCCTCCTCGTCGGCCCGGCGCCGACGGCCGCCCACGCCGACACGGGTGACAGGGTCCGCCCCCAGGTCCAGTGCCCGACCGAGGGCCGGACGCGCGGAACGGCCGGAGCGCCCAACCCGGCCCTGGAGCTGTACTACCTGGACGACTGGCGCCTCGGCCCCCGCGTCCTGCCGAGGACCGGCGCCATCGGCAGGATGCTGCGCGGCTACGACCGCACGGGACCGACGTCGGCGTACTGGTTCCTCGGGTGCTACTGGCAGACCAACCCCCAGACCGGCGAGTCCGGTTGGTGGTACCCGGACAACGACGGCTTCGTTCTGGACCGTGCGGGCAACCCGGTGCGGAAGCCGCTGACGCTCCGCGTGGGCCAGCTGGTCGACCTCTTCGGCAGCGGTCGCGGCAACTTCCTCGCCCCCGCCGGCACGCCGTACGCCAAGCGCGCCATCCCGCCGAGCAACCTCGTCAGGTACACCGACGCCTATCCCTACAGCTACCACCTGTACCGGGTGACGGAGGCGTTCACGGTGCAGGCCGGCCGTATCCGGCCCTGGTTCGGGCAGCCCGGTCTGGGGATCCAGTACAAGACGACCGAGCGGGTCTCGGAACTGGTCAACGCCCAGAAGCTCGAAGCCCTGAACTGACCGCAGCCGCACTCCCCCGGGCGGGTTCCGGCACGGCCGGGGCCCGCCCGGGCGCATGCAAGGGGGAACCGACCCGATGAACAGGACCGAACTCACCGAACGCCTCCGCCGCGAGGGTGTCCCGGACGCGCTGTACGACATCCCGGGCGTGCACGGCGTCCCCTTCCAGCTGGACGCCTACTACGTCCTGCGCCAGGAGGCGGACGCGTGGCCGGTCCTCATGCGCCAGCGCGGCGAGGACAGCGTCATCGAGCGCTTCGGCACGGAGGCGGACGCGTGCCGCTACCTGTACGACACCCTCACGGACGTACCCCCGCCCGTACCCGGCGGCGCGGAACGGGTCGACCGGCTCCTGGCCGACGCCGACGAGATCCAGCGCCGGGCGGAGGCGGACTTCGAACGGGCCCCGGGCCGCGACCGTGACGGCGACGGATCACCGGGGGGCTGAACCTCGGGCGGCAGTGCCCGGCGCAGCATGACGACGACGAGCGGTGCTCACCCCGACCGATACATAGATCTATTTGACGTGTCAATTATGTCGTGATTGGGTCCCTTCACATCCAGCCCGACCGGACGCAGCCGGTCACCACGCGGAACACGACCGCCGGGCGCACCAGGCCCGACGCCGCCTCCTTACGGCATCTACCCCAGGACTTGATCATGACTGAACGTCTGACGCGCGGATTCGCCGTGACGGACCGCGAGCCGAAGTGCCCCTTCGATCCGTCGGCCCGCCTCGTCGGCATGGCCCGGGCGGAGGAACCGGCAAAGGTCCCGATGTACGAGCCGAGGTTCGGCGACGCGGACGTGCTCGTCGTGTCCCGGCACGCGGACGCCCGCGCCGTCCTGGGCGACAACCGCCTGCGGTACAGCCATCTGCCGCTCGCCGACGGCAGCCCCCGGACGTTCATGCCCGGTTTTCCGCCCGACTTCGACGGCGCCGAGCACGCCCGCCTGCGCCGCATGCTCTCCGGGATCTTCACCCGCAAGCGGGTGCAGACCCTGCGGCCGATGATCGAGCGGGTCGTGGCCGAGTGCCTGGACGCGACGGAGAAGGCAGGGCCTGGAGCGGACCTCGTCGAGACCTTCGCTCTGGCGGTCCCTTCGAACGTGATCGGCGAGGTGCTCGGGGTGCCTTCCGAGCTGCGTCACGACTTCCACCGGCTCAGCACCGGGATCGTCAACTTCGCGAGCTCCCCGACGGAGTACTTCGCACACCTCGGCGCGTTCCGCGAGTACATCACGCACGTCGTGGAAGAGATCCGCCGGGAACCCGGCGAGGGGCTCATCAGTTCCCTGCTGAGCGAGGACGAGGGAAAGCTCAGCACGGCGGAGATCATCGGCATGACCAGTGCCCTCGTCGTCGCCGGACACGAGACGACCGCGGCGATGATCGGCGTGAGCGCGCTGGCACTCATCCAGCAGCCCGAACAGTTGGCGCTGCTCGCCGGCGGCGAGGACAGCACCGAGAACGCCGTGGAGGAGTTCCTCCGGTACATGAGCATCTCGGGAGTGTTCCCCCGCGCGGCGACCGAGGACGTCACCATCGGTTCATGGCAGGTGAAGGCCGGTGAACGGGTCCTGGTCTCACTGCTGAACGCGAACCGTGACCCGGAACTGCTGCCGGAACCGAACCGGCTCGACCTTTCCCGCGAGCCGGTCGCGCACCTGGCCTTCGGATTCGGCACACACCAGTGCCCCGGTCAGCACCTGGCCCGCCTGGAGCTCCAAGTGGCCCTGCCGGCCCTGTTCCGCCGCTTCCCCGGCCTCGCGTCGGCGGTCCCGGCCGAGGGACTGGCCTTCCACAGCGACGGGGCGAACGTCTACGGCCTGGAGGCACTTCCCGTCAGGTGGTGACGGCGGACTACGCCGGAAGGGGCCTCCGACGCGGGTCGGGGGCCCCCTTCCGGCGTATTGCGGGAGGTGGCGGGAGACGAGTCGGGCGACTCGGGATCAGGCCAGAGGCAGGGTCACATCGAATCGGTTCGAACCAAATGATCCCGGTCGCAGACCGGCGCCGTCCCCCACGACGGGCATTTCCAGCTTCCCGTTTCGCGACGGTGTGGCGCAGGACACGGGAACGAGGTCGGGTCGGCGGAGAGTTAATGGGTGTGAGGCATACAGAAACCAGTGAGTCGTTGCGAGCGCGCGTGCGGGCGGGGGACCGTGCGGCGTTCGCCGACCTGTACGACCAGAACGCTCGCGCTGTGTACAGACATGCCTTGAGGCTGACGGGTAACTGGTCGGAGGCCGAGGAAGTGATGTCAGAGACCTTCCTGGGCGCCTGGCGCACTCGGGAGTCGCTGGATCCGGAGGGTGGTCCCCTCACACCGTGGCTGCTCGGCATCGCCACGCACAAGGCGCACAACGCCAACCGTGGCCTTCGTCGGCGGCTCGCCTTCCTGGCAGGCAGCCCGGAACCCCGGCCGGTGGAGGACTTCGCGGACGAAACGGCCGGCCGGATCGACGATGCCCGCCACCTCGAGTCGGTCCATGACGCCCTGCGTCGGCTGAGCCGCCCGGACCGTGAGGTGATCGCTCTGTGCGTGGGTGCCGGGCTGGACTACCAACAGGCCGCCGAGGCGCTGGGCGTCCCGGTCGGCACCGTGCGGTCGCGGCTCTCCCGGGCCCGGGCGCGGCTGGCCCGCCACAGCTCAGGCCCTGTGTTCCGAAAGAACCGGGAACCGCGGGGCCGTCGCGGAGAGAAAGAGAGTGAAGCCGCAATCGCGGCCCTGTTCTTGCAGGAGGAAACCCGATGAACGCCGACAACTCACGCGCCGGCTTTGCCCGGAGTGAGGCAGAGGAACTGCTCGCCGCTCCGGTCGACTGGGACCTTTCGCCGAGCCGCCACCTTCACCACAAGGACGTTCTGATGCAGCAGATCGATCACGATCGCGACTCCGCCGGCGAGACGTCGCCCGCTCCCTCCCGCCGCCGCAGGCTGCCGCGCCTCGCCCTGTTGGTGCCCGCCACGTCACTGGCTCTGGCCGGCGCCCTGGTCGTCACCCTGTCCGGCGGCGACCACGCTTCCGCCCCGACGGCCAAGTCCGCAGTCTCCTCACCGGCCCGGGTCACCAACGCATCCGTCACGCTGGGCCGGATCGCCGACGCGGCCATGAAGACGGACGCGACGCCGGTCCGGGAGGACCAGTTCGTGTACTTCCGGCTCCTGGCGCGCGAGAACAAGGGCACTCTCGGCGGCCCGGTGGTGCTCGGTGCAGCACACAAGGAGGAACGGTGGCTGGGGCAGAAGCCCGGCCCGGTGACCACGACCGGCTGGTTCCGCTCGAGCGGGAAGGACGCCATGATGCCTGGTCAGCTGGGTCCGATGACCACCACGTCTCCCGTGCGGCCCGGTGCGTGGTATCCCACCTACGCGTGGCTTGCCTCGCTGCCCACCGACCCCGACGCCCTGCTCGAACTGCTCTACGCCCAGACCAGGGTGGATGAGCGGGAATCGAAGGAGGAGGCCGTCTTCGGGACTGTCGGTGACCTGCTCTCCAACGCGATCATGCCGCCCGCGACAGCCTCCGCGCTGTACCAGGCTGCCGCGAAGATCCCCGGCATCACCTGGGTCCCTGACGCCGCCGACGCGGCCGGACGCCATGGCATCGGCATCACCCGCAGGGACGCCCGCTCTCTTACCCGGACCGTGTTGATCTTCAACAAGGACACTCTCGCTTACACGGGCTCGCAGTCGTACTTCATCAACCACGGGTCCAAGGCCAACGCCGGCGGTACTACCGGCGACGTGCTGTACGGCATCGACGCCGTGATGGACCGCGGGGTCGTCGACCGGCAGGGCGAGGTACCCGCGATGACCGCCGGCTGACTCCGGCCCATGGACGGGGACGGCTGAACCGGGGGCTCGAAATGAAAGAACCCCAGGTCGCGAGCTATGTGACCTGGGGTTTTCGCCGAGCCCCCTATCGGATTCGAACCGATGACCTACGCATTACAAGCTCGCCAGAGCGTCAGCCTGCCCTTCCCTGACTATCCCCGGATTCACCGTTTCCACAGGTCATCCCACATGGGTCTCTCCGGGGCCCCATGATCGTTCACGGGGTTTCACCATCCTTCCGGCCCCCATCGGGCCCCGTCGACGGGCACCTGGGCTCCCGGTGGACGGGCTGCCAGGTCAGCGGCGGGCGGAAAAGGGTGCCCGGCGCATCACCCTTGCGATGCAAAGAGGCCCTACCCCGCTGGGGGTAGGGCCTCCGGCCGCCTACGCGGCCACTCTTCCCGGGCCGCTGAGGACACGCTAGCGGCGGGGGTTCATCTGTCGGACCACTCCGTACAAGAGGCTCGGGCGAATTTCCGGCTTGCGGGCTGCGGAACCTCCGTAGCGATTGCGGCAGTCCGCGCCTCGTCCGGAAGATTTCAAGTCCAGTGAGACGGTCGTGATGCTATGAGGTTTGTGGTGCGGGTTCGCGGCGCTTGGCCGGGTCGTTGATCCACGCCTGCTGGGGTATCCGGGGTGGTCGGGGCCGGCGGCCGAAGCGCTCGGG
>NZ_JBHVCT010000060.1:0-42237 GCF_042803195.1 Streptomyces sp. NPDC057428 | reverse complement strand
GTTTCACCGGGGCCCTCCGGGCGCTTCCCTTCGTTCTTGCGTTTCCGACTCTATCAGACTCTTTCGTGTCCGATTCCCGGTCGAAGCGGGTTACTGCTTGTTCCGCTTTCCAGTTCTTCGCTTTCGCGTTTCCCTTTCGGCGTGTTCACTACGTTAACCGATTTCCGCTGCGACTCATAATCGAGCCGATGGGCACATTTCGGCATGCCGAAATTACACCCGCCAGGGGCGAATCGTAGGTAGTGGTTGGCCCTCTCACGATGCCGCGACCCGGTCCGATGGACCGTGCCGACACCTGCATCCGTTCAAGCGGCTCGGACCACATTAGGGAAACAGCAGGGGCGAGTCAAGTTGCGCCACCCTTGCGGGCATCACACTTCGCGCCGGCTCACCGGCGCGAGCCTCCGGGCAAGACGCACAGGGGCTCAGGCTCCGCCGGACGGCTTGGCTCTCGGGCTCAGCCGGTAGGCCGAGACCGTCGGATCACCGTCCAGGTAGAAGCGGTGCTGCCAGTCGTGGGCCTTGCTCACACCGACCCGAGGACCGGACCGGATGAGCGCCGGGGATACCGGCTCGCCCTCGGACAGCGCGACCGGGGCGCCACTCAGGAGGTCTGCGCCGTCGTGCTCCGCCGTGATGCCCAGCGCCTGGCAGAAGTTCCCCGGACCCCGAGCGAGGCGTGGACTCTCGACCTTGTCCCCTCGGCGCTCGCGGGCAAGGTCCTCCCCTTCGATGACCTTGCCCGCCCGGATGAGGACAGCGGTGGCCGTCCCCTCCGTCCCGGTGACGACGTTGGCGCACCAGTGAAGTCCATGGGACCGGTACACGTACAGGTATCCCGCAGGTCCGAACATAACGGCGTTCCGGGGTGTCCTGCCCCGATAGGCGTGGGAGGCGGGGTCGGCCGAACCGGAGTACGCCTCGGTCTCCGTGATGGCGATACTCACGGTTCCTTCGGGTGTCTCGTGGGTCAGGACGGCACCGAGCAGCCGGGGGGCGACTTCCTCAGCGGGGTGAGCGAGCTTCCCGACGTTCATGCCGACCTGCCTGACGTGCCATGGACGAAGCAGACGTACGAATGCCCCGGGGTGGGGCCGGACATCCTGCTGTTGCGGGCGGTCCTGCCCGTGGCGTCCGAGGGTACTGGGGTAGTCGTCCCGGGAACCGGCTACGGTCGTGGCGCGTATGTAGGGGTCAGGACCAAGGAGGAAAAACATGGGCTTCAAGCGGCTGCTCGCGAGCATGGGCGCCGGCGGTGCTTCGGTGGAGACCGAACTCACCGAGGTCAACGTAGTGCCCGGCGGGGTCGTCCAGGGCGAGGTGCGGATCCAGGGCGGATCCGTGGACCAGCAGATCGAAGGCCTCTCGGTCGGCCTGCAGGCCCGGGTCGAGGTCGAGGGCGGGGACCAGGAGACCAAGCAGGACATCGAGTTCGCCAAGCTGCGCCTGGGCGGGGCCTTCGAGGCGAAGGCGGGCGCGGTGCACGTGGTGCCGTTCGGCCTGGAGATCCCCTGGGAGACCCCGGTCACCATGTTCGCCGGGCAGCAACTGCGCGGAATGAACATCGGTGTGACGACCGAGCTGGAGATCGCCCGGGCCCTGGACTCCGGTGACCTCGACCCGATCAACGTGCACCCGCTGCCCGCGCAGCAGGCCATCCTGGACGCTTTCGGGCAGCTGGGCTTCGGCTTCCGCAGCGCCGACATGGAGCGCGGACACATCCGCGGGACGCGCCAGCGCCTGCCGTTCTACCAGGAGATCGAGTTCTTCCCGCCGCAGCAGTACCGGGGCCTGAACCAGGTCGAGCTCACCTTCGTCGCGGACGACCGTGAGATGGACGTCGTGCTGGAGATGGACAAGAAGCCGGGGCTCTTCAGCGAGGGCAGTGACTCCTACCGCGCGTTCAAGGTCGGGCTCAACGACTACCAGGGCACCGACTGGGCGGCGTACCTCAACCAGTGGCTCGCGCAGGTCGGCGGACAGCGCAACTGGCTCTGACACCCCCTAGGGTCGAAGTGGGAAGACACCACACAGCAGATCAGGAGAGGTGCTGACGTGACCGAGCCGAAGAGGGCCCCGCTGCCGCACGACTTCCATCCCGAGGTGCCCTCGTTCACCGTGGTGAGCGAGGATCTGGCGTCCGGCGCGGTACTGGCGGACGCCCAGGTGTACGCGGCGGGGAACACATCGCCGCAGCTGCGGTGGGAGGGGTTCCCCGCCGGGACGAAGAGCTTCGCCGTGACGTGCTTCGACCCGGACGCCCCCACGGGCAGCGGGTTCTGGCACTGGGTGCTCTTCGACATCCCGGCGTCAGTCACGGAACTCCCGGCGGGCGCCGGAAGCGGTGCTTTCGAGGGGCTGCCGGACGGTGCCGTCCAGGCCCGTAACGACTACGGGTCGAAGGACTTCGGCGGTGCGGCCCCGCCGGCCGGCGAGAACCACCGCTATGTGTTCACCGTCTACGCGGTGGACACGGAAAAGCTCGGGCCGGACAGCGATACGCCGCCCGCGGCCGTCGGATTCAACCTGCGCTTCCACACGTTGGGACGCGCCCAGCTGATCGGGGAGTACGCCGCTCCCGCGAGCTGATGTTTCACCCGCTGTTTGCCCTGCCCTGGTCTTGGAGAGACCAGGGCAGGGCATTTTTTTATTGCGTTGTCCATCACGGCTCGCCCGGCCAGAGTTGATCCGGGCCCGCGGACAGGCGGGCGGCATACGGGAGGTGGGCAGGATGCGGGACACACTGGTGCTCAACGCGAGCTTCGAGCCGCTGTCGACGGTGACGCTCAACCGCGCGGTGGTCCTGATCCTGCAGGACAAGGCCGTCGTCGAGCAGTCTCACCCCGGACTCCGTATGCGAGGCGCCGCAGTCGACATCCCGGTCCCCCAGGTGATCAGGCTCTGCCGTTACGTGCGGGTGCCGTTCCGAAGACACGCCCCGTGGTCCAGACGGGGCGTGCTCATACGCGACCAGCACCGCTGCGCGTACTGCGGGCGGCGGGCGAGCACCGTGGACCACGTCGTGCCGCGGGCCCAGGGCGGTCAGGACACCTGGCTGAACACCGTGGCGTCGTGCGCGGAGGACAACCATCGCAAAGCGGCACGGACACCGGAGCAGGCGGGTATGCCGCTGCTGCGGGAGCCGTTCGTCCCGTCGCCCGCCGACGCCATGCTGCTGGCGCTGGGGTCCGGCGACCGGTCCGCGCTGCCGGACTGGCTGGCGCGGTCCGCGGCGTGACGCCCCGGCGGATCACGGGACACCTGAAGAACTGACCGCAGCCCGTCTCCTCGTACCGGAGGGACGGGCTGTCGTTGTTCAGCGGAGCAGCAGCTGGACGATGGCCGCGCAGCCCACGACGACGATGAGGGCCCGGAGGAATCCGGGGCTGAGGCGGCGTCCGACTTTGGCCCCTGTCTGGCCCCCGATCGCGGATCCGGCCGCGATGAGTACGACGGCCGTCCAGTCGAAGTCCGCGACGAAGAGGAAGAACAGTGCGGCGACGCTGTTGACGACCGCGGCGAGGACGTTCTTGACGGCGTTGAGGCGCTGCATCGTGTCGTCGAGCAGCATGCCCATCAGGGAGAGGTAGATGATGCCCTGCGCTGCGGTGAAGTAGCCCCCGTAGACGCTGGCGAGCATCAGCCCGACGAACAGCAGCGGCCCACCGTCGGGCCGGGCCGGGGTCCCGGACCTCTCGCGCCTGCGCTGGACGGCCTTGCTGATGCGGGGCTGCAGGATGACCAGGACGAGTGCGAGGCCCACCAGGACGGGGACGATGGTCTCGAACGCCGTGGAGGGCAGGGAGAGCAGGAGCGTGGCTCCGGTGAGTCCGCCGATCAGCGCGCCGACGCTCAGTCTGAGGATGCGGCGGCGCTGGCCGGTGAGTTCCCTGCGGTAACCGATGGCGCCGCTGATGGAACCGGGGATCAGGCCGAGCGCGTTGGAGACGGTCGCGGTGACCGGGGGCAGGCCCGTCGCGAGGAGTACGGGGAAGGTGATCAAGGTGCCGGATCCCACGATGGTGTTGATCGTGCCGGCGCTCACCCCGGCCGCGAAGACCGCGAGAATTTCCCAGATGGACAAGGCCATCTCCTTCGATGGTCAGTGACGCCTCCCCGCCATGAAGGTCGAGGGGCCTCACTGATCATGCATGAAGGTGTCGTCCGGTCAGTCGACCGGGGGCTGCTCCCGTCGCTGCTCCCGTCGCTGCTCGCCGATGTTGAAGCCGGGGGCGCCGCCCCCGAGGTTGCCGAACGCACCGCTGAGGCCCTTGAGTGCGTCGCCGATCTCGCTGGGGACGATCCACAGCTTGTTGGCGTCTCCCTCGGCGATCTTGGGAAGCATCTGGAGGTACTGGTACGAGAGGAGTTTCTGGTCCGGGTCCCCGGCGTGGATCGACTCGAAGACCGTTCGGATGGCCTGCGCCTCGCCCTCGGCGCGCAGTGCGGATGCCTTGGCCTCACCCTCGGCGCGCAGGATCGCGGACTGCTTCTCGCCCTCCGCGGTGAGGATCGCGGACTGGCGGATGCCCTCGGCCGTGAGGATCGCGGCGCGCTTGTCACGGTCGGCACGCATCTGCTTCTCCATCGAGTCCTGGATGGAGGTTGGCGGTTCGATCGCCTTGAGCTCGACGCGGTTGACGCGGATGCCCCACTTGCCGGTGGCCTCGTCGAGGACCCCGCGCAGCGCGGCGTTGATCTCCTCGCGGGAGGTCAGGGTCCGTTCGAGGTCCATGCCGCCGATGATGTTGCGGAGTGTGGTGACGGTGAGCTGCTCGATCGCCTGGATGTAGCTGGCGACTTCGTAGGTCGCGGCCCTGGCGTCGGTCACCTGGTAGTAGATGACGGTGTCGATGTTGACGACGAGGTTGTCCTGGGTGATCACCGGCTGCGGCGGGAAGGGGACGACCTGTTCGCGGAGGTCGATCCTGTTGCGGATCGAGTCGATGAACGGGACGACGATGTTCAGCCCGGCGTTGAGTGTGCGGGTGTAGCGGCCGAAGCGCTCCACGATGGCGGCACTGGCCTGCGGGATGACCTGGATCGTCTTGATCAGGGCGATGAAGACGAGCACCACCAGGATGATCAGGACGATGATGATCGGTTGCATCGTGTGCCTCGTGCCCTTCGGTTGCCGACGGATCGCGGTGATCGAGGTCGAACACTTATGACGGTCGCGTTCTCATGATGATCGACTTCGAGTTTGGCAGACTGCGGCCTGCCGTGTGACCGGTTCGCTCACATGACGACGGCCGTTGCACCGTCGATGTCCACGACGTCCACCTGCCGGCCCGGTTCGAAGATCTGCTCACCGTCGAGTGAGCGTGCCGACCAGACCTCGCCGGCGAGCTTGATGCGTCCGCCGCCGCCGTCCACCCGTTCCAGGACGAGGGCCTGACGGCCTTTCAGTGCGTCGATGCCGCTGGCGTGCGTGGAACGTCCCGCCCGCTGGCGCGCGGCCATCGAGCGTACGACCGCGATGAGCGCGACCGACACCGCGACGAACACGAGTACTTGGGCGACGATGCCGCCACCCAGCGCCGCGACCACGGACGCGGCCAAGGCCCCGACGGCGAACATCCCGAACTCGGGCATCGCGGTCAGGACGAGGGGGATGCCCAGTCCCACCGCGCCGATCAGCCACCACACCCACGCGTCGATGTCCACTTGGTCATCGTAGGACCGCGGATGCCCTCCCCGACAGGGCGCCGGGGAGGTTGGCTGTGGTGCGCCTACTGGCCGAGGGGCAGTCCGCGGGCGGTGTAGCGGTCGCCGTGGTGCTCGACGACGAGCGGCAGGCCGAAACAGAGGGAGAGGTTCCGGGAGCTGAGCTCGGTCTCCGTGGGGCCGGCGGCCAGCACCTTGCCCTGACGGATCATCAGGACGTGGGTGAAGCCGGGCGCGATCTCCTCGACGTGGTGGGTGACCATGATCATGGAGGGGGCGTACGGGTCACGCGCCAGCCGTCCGAGGCGGCGGACCAGGTCCTCGCGTCCGCCCAGGTCGAGTCCGGCCGCGGGTTCGTCGAGGAGGAGCAGCTCGGGGTCGGTCATCATGGCGCGGGCGATGAGGGTGCGCTTGCGCTCACCCTCGGAGAGCGTGCCGAACTTCCGGTCGAGGTAATCGGTCATGCCGAGGCGGTCGAGGAAGGCGCGGGCGCGCTCCTCGTCGACGGCTTCGTAGTCCTCGTGCCAGGTGGCCGTCATGCCGTACGCGGCGGTGAGCACCGTCTGCAGCACGGTCTGGCTCCTGGGGAGCTTTTCGGCCATGGCCACACCGGCGATGCCGATGCGGGGGCGGAGCTCGAAGACGTCGGTGCCGACCCCGCCGAGCCGCTCGCCGAGGATCCTGGCGGTGCCGGTGCTCGGAAAGAGGTAGCTGGAGGCGATGTTGAGGAGGGTGGTCTTGCCGGCGCCGTTCGGTCCGAGGATGACCCAGCGCTCACCCTCCTTGACCGACCACGAGACGTCGTCCACCAGAGCGCGCCCGTCGCGGACCACGGATACGTCCACCAGCTCCAGTACATCGCTCATGGCGCGTTGTCTCCCCATACAGTGTCGAGATCGTCGCGTGCCCTGCGGGCACAGCTCCCAGGGAAAACCTACGCCACCCCGGGAGTGCTCAGCCCCGGGGGCTGTTCCCTAGGCTGTTCCCATGCTTTCGGAACCACGCTCAGGGCGGCTCGCCGCATGGGGAAACGCGCTTCTGGCCGGGCTTGCGTCGCCTGACGACGCCGCGCTCGCGATCGTCGGCGAGGACGCGGTGCACCGCGTCGAGGGCCTGCCGGGTGAGGCGGGGCCCGTCGGCCTCACGCTGGCCCTCGGCCGGCTGAGAGGGCTGGGTGCGACCGGTTTCCGGGTCGCGCTGCCGGTGCCCGGGCACCCGCTGGGGCTCAGCGGGCCGCCGGACTTCAACGCGCGCGCGCTGGAGGCGGAGGAGGCGGTGGTCACCTTCGGGGCGCCGTACGGCCTCGTGCCGGAGGTGACCGAGGCCGGGCCGCCGGGGGATCTGCACATCGAGGTGGTCTGGCGCTGTCTGCCCGTGCGGGAGGCGCCGCCGGCCGACGTGCCGTCGCTGGGCGAGGCCGAACGGGAGCTCGCCGAGGCCCTGCGGGACGCGACCGCGGTGCTGTCCCGGCTGGACGTCGCGGGGTCCGGGCCGGTCGCGGATGCCGCGGTGGACGCCTACCGTGCGCGTGCGGAGCGCGGGCGCGAGGTGCTGGCGCCGGGGTATCCGCCGCGGGCGGTCAGGGTGCTGGAGCTGGCCCAACGGGTGGGGCTGCTGATCTCGGTGGCCCACGAGAACGGGCACGGAGGCGCGGTGAGCGCCTCGGAGATCGCGGCGCGCGGCGAGGCTCTGCGTCCTGTGGAACGGGTGGCCCGGCGGGCGCAGGTCGCGGCGTACAACGCGTACGTGGAGGAGCGGGGGCGGTGAGGGCGCCACCCGCCGTGCGGGCTCGGTCGAGCCGGCACGGCGGGCGGGTGCGAGGCGTCGGTCAGCGGTTCAGACCGGAGTTGCCGAAGGCCGGGTTGAGCAGGCCGACCACGTTGACCGTGTTGCCGACCACGTTCACCGGGACGCTCACCGGGACCTGGACGAGATTGCCCGACACGACACCCGGGGAGCCGACGGCCTGGCCGTGCGCACCGGCGCCTCCGTGGCCGTGGCCCGTGGCGGAGGCGGCTCCGGCACCGGCGGCGATGAGGCCGCCCGCGATCATGGTGACGGCGGCGGCCTTCTTCAGGTTCTTCACTTCAGGATCCTCCTCGCATCGCCGCGACCGATCGCCGCGGCACATACGGAGAACGCCGTCACGCCGCCGGGGATACGCCGTCCGGGTGACATACACCCGACAGTATGAATCTCCGACCGAAGCGGAACCATCCGCTTGTACGACCGCGGTGGGGCCCGCCACCTTCGTGGAGCCGTCCGGCGGTCCCGCTCCCTCATTCCGCGCCGGACGGCCGCCTCGGAGCTGCCGCCTGCCCGAGGCGCCCGGGGGAAGCGCCTCAGAGCCTGTCGGGTGGCCTTCGATCGGAAAGTGGGCGCGGTCCGGTGCGTGCGATTCCAAGGCGCCGGAGTGTCCTCGTAGCGGAGCTACTAGGGCATTTCGGCAACGCGGGAAGCGTGCGTGCCGGGGCGTGACCGCCCGATCAGAGGTCACCCGACAGGCTCTCAGCCCGCCGCCCCGTGCCGGACCGCCCACAGCGCGGCCTGCGTCCTGTCCGAGACGTCGAGCTTCATCAGGATGTTCGACACGTGGGTCTTGACCGTCTTCTCCGACAGGACGAGCACCCGGGCGATCTCCCGGTTGGACCTGCCGTCGGCGATAAGCCCCAGCACCTCCCGTTCCCGCTCGGTGAGGGTGCTCCCCCGGCCCGTGCCTCCCCCGCCGTCCTCCTGGGCCAGCAGCGCCCCGGCGACCTCCGGCTGGAGCAGGATGTGACCGGCGTGGACCGAGCGGATGGCACCGGCGAGGGCGTCCGGGTCCACGTCCTTGTACACATAGCCCGACGCCCCGGCCCGCAGGGCGGGCACGACCGTGCGCTGCTCGGTGAAGCTCGTGACGATCAGCACCTTGGCGGGGTTGTCCAGCTCCCTGAGCCTGCGCAGCGCGTCGATGCCGTCCGTGCCCGGCATCTTGATGTCCATCAGGACGACGTCGGGCCGCAGCTGCTCGATCCTGGCGACACCCTCCGCGCCGTCCGACGCCTCACCGACCACCTCTATGTCGTCCTGGATCTCCAGGAACGTGCGCAACCCCCGGCGGACCACCTGGTGGTCGTCCACCAGCAGCACCTTGATGATCTCGTCAGCCACTGGGGACCTCCATCTGGATCGTGGTGCCCTTGCCGGGCTCCGAGGCGACGGTGAGCCGGCCCCCCACGCTGCCGGCCCGGTGCCGCATGGAGACGAGACCGAGGTGCCGGCCCGCGCTCCTGGTCAGGTGGGGGTCGAAACCGCGGCCGTCGTCGGTGATCCGCAGCACCGTGGCGGAGTCGTGCCGACCGAGGCTGACGCCGACGTGGCCCGCGCCGGAGTGGCGAAGCGCGTTGTGCAGCGCTTCCTGCGCGACCCTGAGCATCGCCTCCTCCTGGGCGGAGGGCAGGGCGCGCACCCCGGCGCTCTCGAAGGAGACCCTGGCGCTGTGGGCTCGGTCCATGACCTGGATGTGGGTACGGAGCGTGGCGACGAGGCCGTCCTCGTCAAGCGCGGCGGGGCGCAGCTCGACGACGGCGGCGCGCAGTTCGTCCACGGCTTCCCCCGCCAGTGCGGCGACCTGCTGGAGTTCGCCCTTGGCGCGTGCCGGGTCGCGGTCGACCAGGGCGGCGGCGGCCTGGGCGGTGAGCCGTAGCGAGAAGAGCTTCTGGCTGACGGCGTCGTGCAGCTCGTGGGCGAGCCGGGAGCGTTCCTCGGCGATCGTGAGTTCGCGGCTGCGTTCGTAGAGCCGGGCGTTGGTGAGGGCGATCGCCGCGTGCTGGGCGAGGATACCGAGCAGTTCCTCGTCCTCCTCGGTGAAACCGCAGCCTCCGGTGGGCTTGGGGCAGCGCTTGTTGGCGAGGAAGAGCGCGCCGATGGTCTCGTCGCCGTCCTGGATGGGCAGTCCGAGGAAGTCGGACATGTCGGGGTGGGCGTCGGGCCATCCCTCGAACCTGGGGTCCTTTCGGACGTCGGCCAGGCGCTGGGGCTGTGTCTCGTGGAGCATCGCCGCGAGGATGCCGTGCTGCCGGGGCAGCGGCCCGATGTCCTTCCACTGTTCGTCGCTCACCCCGTCGACGACGAACTGGGCGAAGCCGCCGTGGTCGTCCGGCACACCCAGCGCGGCGTACTCGGCGTCGAGCAGTTCGCGGGCGGAGGCGACGATCGTCTTGAGGACGTCGCGCATGTCGAGGTGCCGGTTCATGGCGAGCAGCGCTGCACTGACCGCCGCGAGGCCCGACGGTGGGCGATGGCTCATGTGCTCACCGTACCGGCGGGGGCGAAGGGGCCGTATCGGTCTGTGGACCCCCTCGCCACTGGGCCTGGGTCCTAGGCCGAAGTGCCGTGCGGCGTTGCGGCCGATGGACGAGGCGGCGGGCAGTGGCGGATTCCTAGGTTGGTGGCGTCGGAGCACCACGGAATTCGAGGGGATGACTGTCATGCCGATCGCGATGATCACGGGTGGTTCCAGGGGGCTGGGGCGGGCGCTGGCCGCGGCTCTGGCGGGACGGGGCTGGGATCTGGTGCTGGACGCCAGGTCACCGCAGGCCCTCGGGGAGGCGGCGCGCGAGCTGAGCGGCCGGTACGGGACGAGGGTGGTGGCCGTGCCGGGGGATGTCACGGACGCGGCGCACCGCGAGGCCCTGGTGGCCGCCGCCGGGGAGCTGGGCGGGCTCGACGTGCTGGTGAGCAGCGCGAGCGCCCTGGGTTCCGCGCCTCTCGTACGGCTGGAGGCACTGCCGCTGGACGGGCTGCGGCAGGCTCTGGAGACGAACGTGGTGGCGGCGCTCGGGCTCGTGCAGGAGGCGTTGCCGCTGCTGCGGGCCTCGCGGACCGGGGCCGTGGTCGCCGTGAGTTCGGACGCGGCGGCCGAGCCGTACCCGACGTGGGGCGGGTACGGGGCCTCGAAGGCGGCGCTCGACCAGCTGGCGGCGGTACTCGGGGAGGAGGAGCCCGGGCTGCGGGTCTGGGCGGTGGACCCGGGAGACATGGCGACGGACCTCTATACGGCGGCCGTGCCCGGGGACACGGAGCCGAGGCCGTGTCCGGACGCTGTCGCTCCCGCCTTCCTCCGGCTGCTCGAACTGCGTCCGGCCAGTGGCCGGTATGCGGCGGCCGCGCTGCTGGACACGGACATACGGGAGGGGCGATGACCGCGCTGGAGGCACTGCGGGTGCCGCCCGAACTGTCGGCGCGGGTGCCGGCCGAGCGGCGGGGTGCCGGGCGCGACGACGTACGGCTGCTGGTCTCCCGCGGTACGGCCGTCACGCACCGCAGGTTCCGGGAGCTGCCCGGGGAGCTCCGGGCCGGGGACGTCCTGGTGGTGAACACGTCGATGACGCTCGCGGCCGCAGTGAACGGCCGTCTGGGCGGTGAGCCCGTCGTCGTGCACTTCTCGACCCGGGGCGAGGACGGCCGGTGGGCGGTGGAGCTGCGGCGGCCGGACGGTTCGGGGACCACCCTGCCGCGGCCCGGCGGCCCCGTGGGGGCGGAGGTGCGGCTGCCGGGCGGACAGGGACTGGTCCTGGAGGAGCCGCTGGGTCCGCCGGAGGGGGCCCGGCTCTGGTGGGCGCGGGCCCCCCGGGACGTGCCTGGCCTCCTGAACAGGTACGGGCGGCCGATCCGGTACGCGTACACGGAGCGGGACCAGCCGTTGTCGGCGTACCGGACGGTGTTCGCCGTGCCGTCGAAGGACGGGAGCGGCTCGGCGGAGATGCCGAGTGCGGCGAGGCCGTTCACCGCGTGCCTGGTGGCGGAGCTGGTGAGCCGGGGGGTGCAGTTCGCTCCGCTGACGCTTCACACGGGGGTTGCTTCGGCCGAGGCGCACGAGCCGCCCTATCCGGAACGCTTCGAGGTTCCCCTCACGACGGCGCGGCTCGTCGAGGCGGCGCGGGCGGGCGGGGGCCGGGTGATCGCGGTGGGGACGACGGCGGTGCGGGCGCTGGAGTCCGCGGTGGGGCCGGACGGCAGGCTGCGGGCCGCCGCCGGCTGGACGGACCTGGTGGTGACGCCCGAGCGGGGAGTGCGGGTGGTGGACGGGCTGATCACCGGGCTGCACGAGCCGGAGGCCTCGCACCTGCTGATGCTGGAGGCGATCGCGGGGCGCGAGGCGCTGCGCCACGGCTACGCCCAGGCCCTGGGGCGCCGCTACCTGTGGCACGAGTTCGGGGACGTCCACCTGCTCCTGCCGGCTGTTGGGGAGCCCGCGAAAACCCCTCACGCTCTGCATCACACAAGCAACGTTTCGTGAGTCCGAGGGGTGCCCCATGTGAGCCCAGGCATAGGACCCACGTCACTTACGAAGACGGATAGTTGTCGTAAATCGGGCAACTCGCTCGCACTCAAACCGGACAAGAAGGCACTAACGCGACCCTGACCCACTATCCAGCTTCGTACGTCACACCTTTGCCAGGGCATTTTGCTGGCGCTAAGAATTGCAGCTGTCCCCGACGGAGACGCGCCCCGGCGCATCCGTCCCGTCCTCGCCGAGGACCCCTGCTATTCGAAGAGGTACGACTGTATGTCCGTGTCCCGCATCTCCAGCCGTAACCGCCGCCTGAACAAGGCGCAGAAGCTCTCCGTCGCGGGGGTCTCGACCCTGGCCGCCGCCGCTGTCGCCATCTCGCTCGCCCCGAACGACGCTTCCGCAGCCCCCCAGCCGCAGCACAAGCCCGCTGCCACTGCCGCTCCGATCGTGTTCACCGGCGTGCAGACGAAGAGCATCCAGTCCAGCGTCATAGACCAGAACTCGACCGCCGCTCTCCTCGTGAAGGCCGCCGACAAGGCGAAGGACGCCGAGAAGGCGAAGGTCGAAGCGAAGGCCGAGGCGAAGGCGAAGGCCGAGGCAAAGGCCAAGGCGAAGGCCAAGGCCGTCGCCAAGGCCAAGAGCAAGGCCGCAGCGAAGAAGAAGGCCAAGGCCGACGCGAAGAAGCGCTCCGCCAAGAAGGCCAGCCGAGCCGCCCACCGCAAGCCGATCTACAAGAACAACCTGGACGGCTGGATCCGCGAGGCTCTCAACATCATGCACAAGAAGCACATCCCCGGTACGTACGAGGGCCTGCACCGCAACATCATGCGTGAGTCGAGCGGTAACCCCCGTGCGATCAACAACTGGGACATCAACGCGATCAACGGCATCCCCTCGAAGGGGCTGCTGCAGGTCATCAAGCCGACCTTCGACTTCTACCACGTCAAGGGCACCAAGCACGACCAGTACGACCCGGTCGCCAACATCACCGCCGCCGCCAACTACGCGGCCGACAAGTACGGCTCGATCGACAACGTCAACAGCGCGTACTGAGTCGACGGCACACACCGAGCCGAAGGAACGAGCACGGCCCGGCATGGCGACGACGGCCGACCGGAGCAACGGCGCTCCGGTCACCACATGCCGAAGGGCGGCACCCCACGGGGTGCCGCCCTCGGGCGTTTCCGGGACCGGCCGGTCCCGGCACGTCACTTGCGCATGACCTCCGGCTCGTGGCGCCGGAGCATCCGCGAGACCGCGACGAAGAGGATCGCGCTCATGAACAGCATGACCGTGATGTTGATCCCCCACTGGCCGGCCGAGTGCTCCCAGAGCGGGTCCAGGTCGGTCGGGTTCTCGGGATCCCACGGCGGCATGAGACGGGCGAGGTCCAGCGTGGTGCCGGCCGCCGCCACGGCCCAGCGCGACGGCATCAGCCAGGCGAACTGCTCCAGTCCCGGCGAACCGTAGACCTGGAAGAGCACACCGGTGAAGACGACCTGGACGATGGCGAACATCACGAGCAGCGGCATAGTCTTCTCGGCGGTCTTCACCAGTGCGGAGATCATCAGGCCGAACATCATCGAGGTGAAGCCGAGCACGATGATCGACAGGCAGATCTCCACGGCGGGGGACATGAAGAGCCCCTCCGCCGGCAGTTCACGGGTGGAGAAGCCGATCCCACAGATGATCACGCCCTGGAAGGCGGTGATCACGCCGAGGACGATGACCTTCGACAGGAGGTAGGCGGAGCGCGAGAGACCGGTGGCCCGTTCCCGCTCGTAGATCACCCGCTCCTTGATCAGTTCTCGTACGGAGTTGGCCGCGGCCGCGAAGCACATGCCGACCGCGAGGATCAGCATGATCGTGCCGGCCTTGCCGTTGAACCGTGAGGGCGGCTCGGGTTCCGCGAGGCCGAACTCGGCCGGGATGACCACGCTCACCACGCCGAGCACCGCCGGCAGGAGGACCATCAGGAGCAGGAAACCCTTGTCGGACGCGATCACCGACACGTAGCGGCGCATCAGCGTCCAGAGCTGGGCCGCCCAGCCCGAGGGCTTCGGCGGCCGGATCGACTGCGGCGGCGGCATGTGCACGGGCTGCGGGGCGACGGCGTCGATGTCCGCCGCGTACATCTGGTAGTGCTGCGAGCCGCGCCAGCGGCCCGCCCAGTCGTAGTCTCGGTAGTTCTCGAAGGCGGAGAAGACGTCGGCCCAGCTGGTGTAGCCGAAGAAGTTCAGGGCCTCCTCGGGCGGGCCGAAGTAGGCCACGGATCCGCCCGGGGCCATGACCAGCAGCTTGTCGCAGATGGCCAGCTCGGCCACGGAGTGCGTGACGACCAGGACCGTGCGCCCGTCGTCGGCGAGCCCGCGCAGCAGCTGCATCACGTCGCGGTCCATGCCCGGGTCGAGGCCCGAGGTCGGCTCGTCCAGGAAGATCAGCGACGGCTTGGTCAGCAGCTCCAGGGCGACCGAGACGCGCTTGCGCTGGCCGCCGGAGAGCGAAGTGATCTTCTTGTCCTTGTGGATGTCGAGCTTGAGCTCGGCGAGGACCTCGTGGATCCGGGCGGTGCGCTCGGCCTCGGTGGTGTCCGCGGGGAAGCGGAGCTTGGCCGCGTAGCGCAGGGCCCGGGTGACCGTGAGCTCCTTGTGCAGGATGTCGTCCTGCGGGACCAGACCGATGCGCTGCCGCAGCTCCGCGAACTGCTTGTAGAGGTTCCGGTTGTCGTAGAGGACGTCGCCCTGATTGGCGGGCCGGTAGCCGGTGAGTGCCTTGAGCAGGGTGGACTTGCCGGAGCCCGAGGGACCGATGACGGCGATCAGGGACTTCTCCGGGACGCCGAAGGAGACGTCCTTGAGGATGTCCTTGCCGCCGTCGACGGTCACCGTGAGGTGGCGGGCGGAGAAGGACACCTCGCCGGTGTCGACGAACTCCTCGAGCCGGTCCCCGACCAGCCGGAAGGTCGAGTGGCCGACACCGACGATGTCGTTCGGGCCGATGAGCGCGGACCCGGACTTGTGGAGCGGCTGGCCGTTGACGTACGTGCCGTTGTGGGATCCGAGGTCGCGGATCTCGAAGCGGCCGTCGGGCGTAGCCCGGAATTCGGCGTGCAGGCGCGAGACCTGCAGATCGGAGACGACCAGCTCGTTCTCCAGGGCACGGCCGATGCGCATGACCCGGCCGAGGTCCAGCTGGTGGAACGTGGTCGGACTCCGGCCCCCGTAGACCGGCGGCGCCCCCGCCGCGCCGCCGTGCCCACCCCCGGAGGGGCTTGCGTGGCCCTGCTGGTGCGGGACCTGAGGCTGGTGCGGCCCCGGCTGCTGCTGCGCGGGGGCGACCGGCCAGCCGGAGGCCCCCTGCTGGGGCTGCACCGGAGCCTGATGCGGCTGCTGCCCGGGAGCCTGCTGCGCCCCCGCGGCCTGCCCGCTGTGGACACCGGCCGCAGCGGCGGCGGTGAGGTTCAGCCTCGGCCCGTCGTTGGCGTTGCCGAGGTTCACCGAGGTTCCGGGGCCGATCTCCGTCTGCTGGATCCGGCGGCCCTGCGCATAGGTCCCGTTGGTGCTGCCGTGGTCCTCGATCTGCCAGCAGCGGCCGTTCCAGCTGATCGTGGCGTGCCGCCACGAGACCCTGGCGTCATCGATCATCACGTCGCCCTGCGGATCACGTCCGAGGGTGTACGGCCTGGACGGATCGAGCGTCCAGGTCCTGCCATTCAATTCCAGTACGAGTTCCGGCACTCCGCGCCCCACTTGTCGTCCCCCGATTCACCCCTGTTGCAAGGGGTTAGGGATGCTGAACATCGTGGGGAACTATTCCAGGAGCGGTCCCCCGACGGAAAGCCGGGCGGCGTGAAGACGGCGCGGAGGCTCCGCGTCCCCTCGGCCGAGCCGGGAGAAATGGGTAGGGCGCACCCAACCGAGGCGTCGCTGCCCGACCGAGCTCACCGCGTGTCCTGACGGCGTGCTGTCCGCCACTCGGGACGGGCTTCGGGGCCGTCGGGGGTCCCTATACGGTGGGAGCACCATGAGCGCACCTCAGCAGCCACCTCGGTCACCCCGGTCTCCTGAGTCACCCGAGCCTCCTCCGGGTACGGACACCCCCACCCTTCTCGTCAAGATCTTCGGCAAGGACCGACCGGGTATCACCGCCGGGCTTTTCGACACCCTGGCGGCGTACTCCGTGGATGTCGTGGACATCGAACAGGTCGTCACGCGGGGGCGCATCGTGCTGTGCGCCCTGGTGACCTCACCCACTTCCGACGGTACGTCGGAGGGTGATCTCCGGGCGACCGTGCACAGCTGGGCGGAGTCGCTGAAGCTCCAGGCCGAGATCATCTCGGGTACCGGCGACAACCGGCCCCGCGGTGACGGTCGTTCCCATGTGACGGTGCTGGGCCATCCGCTCACCGCGGAGTCCACGGCGGCCATAGCGGCCATGATCACTTCCACCGGCGGCAACATCGACCGGATCTTCCGTCTGGCGAAGTACCCCGTCACGGCTGTCGAGTTCGCGGTCTCCGGTGCCGGGACCGAGGAGCTGCGGACCGCGCTGGCGACGGAGGCGGCGGGGATCGGTGTGGACATCGCCGTCGTCTCGGCCGGGCTGAGCCGCCGGGCGCAGCGCCTGGTCGTCATGGACGTGGACTCGACCCTCATCCAGGACGAGGTCATCGAGCTCTTCGCGGCCCACGCCGGCTGCGAGGCCGAGGTCGCCGGCGTGACCGAGCAGGCGATGCGCGGCGAGCTCGACTTCGAGCAGTCCCTGCACGCCCGCGTGGCACTGCTGGCGGGGCTCGACGTGTCGGTGGTGGAGAAGGTCCGTGCGGAGGTACGCCTGACCCCGGGCGCCCGTACCCTGATCCGTACGCTGAAGCGGCTCGGCTACCAGGTGGGCGTGGTCTCGGGCGGTTTCACCCAGGTCACGGATGACCTCAAGGAGCGCCTCGGGCTCGACTTCGCCTCCGCCAACACGCTGGAGGTCGTCGACGGCAAGCTGACCGGGCGGGTCGTGGGAGACATCGTCGACCGGGCGGGCAAGGCCAGGCTGCTGCGCAGTTTCGCGGCGCAGGCCGGGGTTCCGCTGGCGCAGACGGTAGCGATCGGCGACGGCGCGAACGATCTGGACATGCTGAACACCGCAGGGCTGGGCGTCGCCTTCAACGCGAAGCCCGTCGTCCGTCAGGCCGCGCACACGGCCGTGAACGTCCCGTTCCTCGACACCGTCCTGTACCTGCTCGGGATCACCCGCGAGGAGGTCGAGGCCGCGGACGGCCTCGTCGACTGACGGCGCGGGGCGCACGTACGCACGAAGACGCAAGACCCCGTACGCGCGAAGAAGGGCGCCGGCGCATCGCTGGTGCCGGCGCCCTTACGCGTGCTCGCTCAGTCGTTCGGTGTCCAGTATTCGACGAGCTTGCCCACCCCGTGCTCGAGGTCCTTCCAGGAGCCGGCGAAGTCGACGACGGCGTACGCGGCGGTCGGGAAGCCGTCCTTGGTCATGCGGGCCAGAGTGTCGCCCTCCGCCCCGCCGGAGAGCGCGTCCGCGACACCGTGCATGCCGGGGTTGTGTCCGATGACCAGCAGGTTGTTCACGTCGTCGGGGGTCTCGCCGAACAGGGCGATCAGCTCTCCGACGGAGGCCTCGTAGAGCCTCTCCTCGTACACGGTCCTGGGTCGATGCGCGAACTCGTGGACCGCGAGCTTCCAGGTCTCACGGGTCCTGGTGGCGGTCGAGCACAGAGCCAGGTCGACGGGGGTCCCTGACTCGGCCAGTCTGAGGCCTGCGGCGGGGGCTTCCTTCCTGCCCCGTTCGGCCAGTGGCCGCTCATGGTCGGACTCCTGCGACCATTCCGCCTTTGCGTGTCTGAGAAGGACGATCCTGCGAGGTGTATCGGCGCTCATACACCTCAGCTTCGCACGAATCGCACGTCCAGGCGCAGGGAGTTGACGTGCTCGCCCGGGACGGGTGGATCGTGGCCCGGGGGGGCGCTCCGGCGCCTGTCAGAGGGCCAGGAACGCCAGGATGCGGCCGGTCAGACGCCCGAGTGCGGGGTCACCGGCCGCCGCATGCGCCTGGCCCGGTTCCAGGATCAGCAGGAGGAGCGCCGCGAAGGCCACGGCGGGCAGCGCGACGGCCCACCACGGCAGGGTGACCTCGATCGTGCCCGGTGCCGGGCGGGGTGTCCGGGTGTGCGTACGGGCCGGCACTGTCCGCCTCCGTGGGTCCTCGGCTGTGTCACCCGGAACCTACGGGCCGGCCGGTGGCCGGCCCATCCGGTGACCCACCCACTCGACCCTGAACCTGGCCCCCTAGGGGAGACGGGGGCTGGCCCCACCCCCGGGAGGTCAGGGGGAGGCAATCGTGGCGATCACCGCGATGACCAGGGAGATGAGCATCATCACCCCCAAGACGAGGAGGAGCTTCTTCTGACCGTTCTGGGGATTCGGATCGAGCACTGGCATGGGCACAGTCTCGCACCTCAGCATTCGTCCTCGATCGTCCGGGCCCTTCCGGCGAGCACCCCGGCCACCGTCTGCGGCACGAGGAGGCCTGCCATGAGGGCGATCGGCAGGCCCCAGCCGCCGCTGTGCTGGTAGAGCACGCCGACGAGCAGCGGGCCGGGAATCGACAGGAGGTAGCCGGTGGACTGCGCGAAGGCGGAGAGCCTGACCACGCCGGCACCGGTCCTCGACCGCATTCCGATCATGGTGAGGGCGAGCGGGAAGGCACAGTTCGCGATGCCCAGCAGCAGGGCCCACAGCCAGGCGCCGCCGGCCGGGGCGAGATAGAGGCCGGCGTAGCCGAGGAGGCCGCAGCCGCTCAGGAAGAGGACGATCGGGCCCTGGGTGCGCAGCCGTGCCGCGACCCGGGGGATGACGAAGGCGAGGGGCACGCCCATGGCCATGGTCACGGCCAGCAGCACACCCGCTGTGCCCGCCGGGATCCCCGCGTCGCGGAAGATCTGCGGCATCCAGCCCATGGTGATGTACGCGGCCGTGGCCTGGAGGCCGAAGAAGCAGGCGAGTGCCCAGGACGTCCGGCTCCGGGTGATCCGCAGCGCGGGGGGTGCCGGAGCGCCGGCACCAGGCCCGGTGGTGTTCCCGCGGTCCTTGAGGAACGGGACCCAGGGCACGACAGCGACGACGGCCGGCCCCGCCCACACGGCCAGCCCGGTCTTCCAGCTGCCGCCCAGGGCGTTGGTCATGGGCACGGTGAGGGCGGCCGCGAGGGCGGTGCCGAGCGCCAGGGCCATCGAGTAGAGGCCTGTCATGGTCCCGACCCGGTCGGGGAACCACCGCTTGACGATGACGGGCATGAGGACGTTACTGACGGCGATGCCCATCAGGGCGAGGGCACTGGCGGCGAGGAACCCGACGGTGCCTCCCACGAAGGGACGGATCAGCAGGCCTGCGGCGATGGCCGCCATGCCCGCGCAGACGACGGCGCTGGGGCCGAACCGGCGGGCGAGCCGGGGCGCGGTGAATCCGAAGACCGCGAAGCAGAGCGGCGGCACCGAGGTGAGGACACCGGCCACGCTGCCGCTCATGTGCAGACCGTCCCTGACCTCTTCGAGGAGAGGGCCGAGGCTGGTGATGGCGGGCCGGAGGTTGAGGGCGGTGAGGACGAGGCCGACGACGACGGTTCTCAGCACCCACGGCGACGGCCCGTCGACGAGCTGTGTCCGGACGGGGGCGGCGGCTTGGCTCAGTGTCGGAGTCTCGTCGTGACGCATGGGACCCATCATAGAATCATGGGATGATTGGGTATCCACTCGGTTCGGTCCTTTCCCTGCCTGAATCAATCCGGAGGGACGATCCCGGTCGCACCGATTCCACCGGCCGGCCGGCCGGCCGATCCGGCCCGGCCGGTCCGCGCCGGATCGCGAGCCCGGACCACCGCCCGTCACACGAGCAAGGAGCACCATGGCGCTGACGTCTCCCCGGCGTTCGGCACTCGCCGACCAGGTGATTGCCCAGCTGAGGAATCAGATCACCTCGGGCGAATGGCCCGTGGGCTCACGGATTCCCACCGAGCCGGAGCTGGTCGAGCAGCTGGGGGTGGCCCGGAACACGGTGCGCGAGGCGGTGCGCGCCTTGGCACACAACGGGCTGCTGGACATCCGCCAGGGCTCCGGTACGTACGTCGTGGCGACCAGCGAGCTGGCCGGGGTGATGCACCGGCGCTTCGCGGACGCCGACCCCCGGCACGTCGCCGAGCTGCGCTCCACGCTGGAGTCCTCGGCGGCCCGGCTGGCCGCCCTGCGGCGTACGGAGCGGGACGTGCGGCAGCTGGACACGCTGATGGAGCGGCGCGAGGCGGCCTGGGCGGCCGGTGACGCGGAGGCCTTCGTGGCAGCCGACGCGACCCTGCACCTCGCGGTGGTCGCCGCCTCGCACAACGACGTCCTGACGGAGCTCTACGCCGACCTGAACGACGTGCTGCGCGACTCTCTGCGGGATGACGTCGGTCCTGAGCTCGGCCCGGAAGAGCTCATGGACCACTCGCGGCTCGTCGAGGCGATCCGGGCGGGTGATGCGGACACGGCCGCCACGGAGGCGGCCGCCCACGCGCTGGACTGCCTGCGCGAGCGGGGCCGGTGAGCAGGGTGCCGGACGGGGTCCGCTGCCCCGTGAACGCCGTCGGGCCGCGACGGCGGCGCCGGCCGAAACACCGGAGAGGGCTCTAGGGGGTCACCGAATGGCTGACCCAGGCCGAGCCGACCTCTTTCCAGCAGCGGTCCTCGAGCTTGACCGTCCGGCCGGGCTGGACCGCGACCGTTTCGCCGTCCGCGTCGACGTCCCACCAGCGTGCGCATTCGATGTGGAGCCGGACGAGATCCGTGGAGGGGTACGGGTTGTGGCAGTAGGCGGTCACCCGGGACCCCTCGACCGACGTACGGCATTCTGAGCCCGACGGCTCGGGCTCCGGCGCCCGGGGGGCGGCCGACGCACTCCCGGCCCGGCCGGCCGCGTTCACCGCGACGGGGGCCAGGAGACCCAGGCCCACAGCGGCCGCGGCCATCAGGGACCAGGTCCTGCGACGTGTGGAGCGCACAGCGTTCTCCTCCCCGCAGCCTGACCAAAAGTCCGGTTCACCACATTCTGCGGTGGGACGGCCATCTTTTCGACTTGAGCGCCGGATAGCCCGGGGGCGCAGCGGTCCGCACGCTCACCCGGCCGCGTGACGCACGACGGCCGCGTGACGCCGCTGGGGTGGCGGGTACGCGGCCGTGGTCAGGCGTGTTCGCGGGACGTGCGGGGTCAGGCACCCATCATGTGCACGCCGCCGTCGACGTGGATGATCTCGCCCGTCGTCTTCGGGAAGAAGTCCGAGAGGAGGGCGACGACACCGCGGCCGGCGGGCTCCGGGTCGGCCATGTTCCACTCGAGCGGGGAACGGTGGTTCCAGACGTCCGCGAGCTCACCGAAGCCCGGGATGGACTTGGCGGCCATGGAGCCGATCGGTCCGGCCGAGATCAGGTTGCATCGGATGCTGTCCTTGCCCAGGTCACGGGCGAGGTAGCGGGAGGTGGCCTCCAGCGCGGCCTTGGCCGGGCCCATCCAGTCGTACTGGGGCCAGGCGAACTGCGCGTCGAAGGTGAGGCCGACGACGGAACCGCCCTCCGCCATCAGCGGCTTGCAGGCCATGGCGAGCGACTTCAGCGAGAAGGCCGAGACGTGCATGGCCGTGGCCACCGACTCGAAGGGCGTGTTCAGGAAGTTGCCGCCCAGGGCGTCCTGAGGCGCGAAGCCGATGGAGTGCACGACGCCGTCCAGCGAGCCGAGCTCGTCCTTGACGAGTCCGGCGAGCCGGCCCAGGTGCTCGTCGTTGGTCACGTCGAGCTCGATGACCTTGGCGGGCTTCGGGAGCTTCTTGGCGATGCGCTCGGTCAGCGTCGGCCGCGGGAAAGCGGTCAGGATGACCTCGGCGCCCTGTTCCTGTGCCACCTTCGCCGTGTGGAAAGCGATGGACGACTCCATCAGCACACCCGTGATGAGGATGCGCTTGCCGTCGAGGATTCCGCTCATGGTGATCAGTGACCCATGCCCAATCCGCCGTCAACGGGGATGACGGCTCCAGTGATGTACGACGCGTCGTCGGACGCGAGGAAGCGCACCGCGGCCGCGATCTCTGCGGGCTGCGCGTAGCGGCCGAGCGGTACCTGGGACACGATGCCCTTGCGCTGCTCGTCGGTGAGTACCTGGGTCATGTCGGTGTCGACGAACCCGGGCGCGACGACGTTGAACGTGATGTTCCGCGAGCCGAGCTCGCGGGACAGCGACCGGGCGAAGCCGACCAGGCCCGCCTTGGACGCCGCGTAGTTGGCCTGGCCGGCGGAGCCGAGGAGGCCGACGACGGAGGAGATCAGGACGACGCGGCCCTTCTTGGCGCGCAGCATCGCACGGTTGGCCCGCTTGACGACGCGGAAGGTGCCGGTGAGGTTGGTGTCGAGCACGGACGTGAAGTCCTCCTCGGACATCCGCATCAGCAACTGGTCTTTGGTGATACCGGCGTTGGCGACCAGCACCTCCACGGGACCGTGCTTCTCCTCGATCTCCTTGTAGGCCTGCTCCACCTGCTCGGTGTCGGTGATGTCGCACCGGACCGCGAGGACACCGGCGTCGGTGAGCTCTTGGGGCGGCTGCCCCGAGCGGTAGGTGACCGCGACCTTGTCGCCGTTGTCGGCGAATGCGCGGGCGATGGCGAGGCCGATGCCCCGGTTTCCTCCGGTGACGAGAACCGAGCGGCTCAACGGATCACCCTTTCCTTGGCGGTCTGGTACATCGAAAACCTATCGGTAGGACCCCTCGGACAGGGAATCGGCCTCCGACAGTGGCTCCGACGCGGCACTGTGGGATTCCTACAGTCCGGTGCCTCGGGGCCCCGACCGGTGCGGGTCCGCCCGGCCCCGCCCGGAGCGGGCGCCGGCGCGGGCCGGTCAGCACGCGCGAAACTCTCCCCTCCGGCGGGGTCCCCCGCGTGATTGACTTCGTTCCCGGACACGACCACAGCAGGGGAGGCCGTCCGTGGCCCATGACATCGCCCAGTCCTTTCTCGCGCTGCCGTTGCGCGCCCTCGCCGACGCGGCGCTCGCCCGGGCCCGCGCGCTGGGCGCCGTCCACGCGGACTTCCGGTTCGAGCGGGTACGGGGCGCCTCCTGGCGGCTTCGGGACGCCCGGCTCTCCGGGACGTCGGACAGCACCGACACGGGGTACGCGGTCCGGGTGGTGCACGGCGGGGCGTGGGGGTTCGCGTCCGGGGTGGACCTGACGATGGACGCGGCGGCGAAGGTGGCCTCGCAGGCAGTCGCCATGGCCAAGCTGTCGGCGAAGGTGATCGCGGCCGCCGGTTCGGACGAGAGGGTGGAGCTGGCCGACGAGCCGGTGCACGGCGAGCGGACGTGGATCTCGGCGTACGAGCGCGACCCCTTCGAGGTGCCGGACACGGAGAAGGCCGGGCTGCTCGCCGAATGGAGCTCCCGGCTGCTGGCGGCCGACGGGGTCGCGCACGTGGACGCCTCCCTGATGACGGTCCACGAGAACAAGTTCTACGCGGACACGGCCGGCACCGTCACCACCCAGCAGCGGGTGCGGGTGCATCCGCAGCTGACCGCGGTGGCCGTGGACGGCACGACGGGTGAGTTCGACTCGATGCGCACGATCGCGCCGCCGGCGGGCCGGGGCTGGGAGTACCTCACAGGCACCGGCTGGGACTGGGACTCCGAACTGGAGCGCATCCCGGGGCTGCTGGCCGAGAAGATGCGGGCACCGAGCGTCGAGGCAGGAACGTACGACCTGGTCGTCGACCCGTCCAACCTGTGGCTGACGATCCACGAGTCCATCGGCCACGCGACGGAACTGGACCGGGCACTGGGTTACGAGGCGGCGTACGCGGGGACGTCGTTCGCGACCTTCGACCAGCTGGGCAAGCTGACGTACGGCTCCCCCGTGATGAACGTGACCGGTGACCGCACCGCCGAGCACGGGCTCGCGACCATCGGTTACGACGACGAGGGCGTCGAGGCGCAGTCCTGGGACCTGGTGAAGGACGGGACGCTGGTCGGCTACCAGACGGACCGGCGCATCGCGAAGCTGACGGGCCTGGGCCGGTCCAACGGGTGCGCGTACGCGGATTCGCCTGGGCACGTGCCCGTGCAGCGCATGGCGAACGTGTCACTCAAGCCGGATCCGGGCGGGCTGTCGACGGAGGATCTGATCGGCGGGGTGGAGCGCGGGATCTACGTGGTCGGCGACCGGTCGTGGTCGATCGACATGCAGAGATATAACTTCCAGTTCACCGGGCAGCGGTTCTTCCGGATCGAGAACGGCAGGCTCGCGGGCCAGTTGCGGGACGTGGCCTACCAGGCGACGACCACGGACTTCTGGGGCTCGATGGAGAAGGTCGGCGGCCCGCAGACGTACGTGCTGGGGGGCGCGTTCAACTGCGGCAAGGCGCAGCCGGGTCAGGTCGCGGCCGTCTCCCACGGATGCCCCTCCGCGCTCTTTCGAGGCGTGAACATCCTCAACACGACGCAGGAGGGCGGGCGATGAGCCGCGTCAGCAAGCCGTACGAGATCGTCGAGCGCGCGCTGGAGCTGTCCACAGCCGACGGCTGCGTGGTCATCGCGGACGAGAGCTCATCCGCGAATCTGCGCTGGGCCGGCAACGCGCTCACCACCAACGGGGTGACGCGGGGGCGGAGCCTCACCGTGATCGCGACCGTCGACGGGGCCGAGGGGACCGCGTCCGGTGTGGTGTCGCGCTCCGCCGTCACCGCCGACGACCTCGAGCCGCTCGTGCGGGCCGCCGAGGCCGCCGCCCGCGGCGCTGGGCCCGCGGAGGACGCGCGGCAGCTGGTCTCCGGCGTCCCGGCGTCGGCGGACTTCACCGAGGCGCCGGCCGAGACCGGCTCCGACGTCTTCGCCGACTTCGCCCCGGCCCTCGGCGACGCCTTCGCCCGTGCCCGCGCGGGCGGCCGCGAGCTGTACGGCTTCGCCCACCATCAGCAGACGTCGACCTATCTCGGTACGTCGACGGGTCTGCGGCTGCGTCACGACCAGCCGAACGGGACGCTGGAGCTGAACGCCAAGTCACCGGACCGTACCCGGTCCGCCTGGGCGGGCAGGGCCACCCGCGACTTCAAGGACGTCGACCCGGCGGCCCTGGACGCGGAGCTCGCGAAGCGCCTGGGCTGGGCCGAGCGCCGTATCGAGCTGCCGGCGGGACGTTACGAGACGCTGTTGCCGCCGACCGCGGTGGCCGACCTGCTGATCTACCAGTACTGGTCGGCGGGGGCACGGGACGCCGTGGAGGGCCGGACGGTCTTCTCCCGGCCGGGCGGCGGTACGCGGCTGGGCGAAAAACTCTCCGAGCTTCCGCTGACGCTGCGCAGCGACCCGCACGCACCGGGGCTGGAGTCCGCGCCGTTCGTGATCGCGCACGCGTCGGGGGACGACTCCTCGGTCTTCGACAACGGGCTGCCGCTGGCGCCGACGGACTGGATCAGGGAGGGAAGGCTGGAGCGGCTGACCACGACCCGTCACTCCGCGGAACTCACCGGCCTGCCGTCCGCCCCCGCCGTCGACAACCTCGTCCTGGACGGTGGTGGCGAGCGGTCGCTGGACGAGATGGTGGCCGCGACGACCGGCCGGGCCCTGCTGCTGACCTGCCTCTGGTACATCCGGGAGGTGGATCCGGCCACGCTGCTGCTGACCGGGCTGACCCGTGACGGGGTCTATCTGGTGGAGGACGGCGAGGTCGTCGGCGAGGTCAACAACTTCCGGTTCAATGAGTCCCCCGTGGGGCTGCTGTCCCGGGCGTCGGAGGCCGGCCGTACGGAGAAGACGCTGCCGCGCGAGTGGGGCGACTACTTCACCCGGGCGGCGATGCCCGCGCTGCGTATCCCCGATTTCCATATGAGCTCGGTCAGCCGGGGCGTCTGACCGTCCGCCCGCCAGGGATTACGGGGCAGCCCTTAGACTGAACCGCATACTGTCGCCCCCCGAGGAGAGAAACGACCGTGACGGACATCGTCGACGAGCTGAAGTGGCGCGGGCTGTTCGCCCAGTCCACCGACGAGGACGCATTGCGCAAGGCTCTCGCGGACGGCCCGGTCACGTTCTATTGCGGGTTCGACCCGACCGCCGCGAGTCTTCACGTCGGCCACCTGGTGCAGGTGCTCACCATGCGCCGGCTCCAGCAGGCGGGGCTGAAGCCGCTCGCCCTGGTCGGCGGGGCGACGGGTCAGATCGGCGACCCGCGCCCGACCGCGGAGCGCACGCTGAACGACCCGGAGACCATCGCCGCGTGGGTCCAGCGGCTGCGCGGCCAGATCGAGCCCTTCCTCACCTTCGACGGCCCGAACGCCGCCACCATGGTGAACAACCTGGACTGGACGGCGGGTCTCTCCGCGATCGAGTTCCTCCGGGACATCGGCAAGCACTTCCGGGTGAACAAGATGCTCACCAAGGACTCGGTGGCCCGCCGGCTGGAGTCCCAGGAGGGCATCAGCTACACGGAGTTCAGCTACCAACTGCTCCAGGGCATGGACTACCTGGAGCTGTACCGGCGCTACGGCTGCACCCTCCAGCAGGGCGGCAGCGACCAGTGGGGCAACCTCACGGCGGGCATCGACCTGATCCACCGTCTCGAGCCGGGTGCCGCCGTGCACGCGCTGGCGACGCCGCTCATGGTGAAGGCCGACGGCACCAAGTTCGGGAAGTCCGAGAGCGGAGCCGTCTGGCTCGACCCGGAGATGACGACGCCGTACGCGTTCTACCAGTTCTGGCTGAACGTGGACGACCGGGACATCTCGACGTACATGCGCATCCTCAGCTTCAAGAGCCGCGAGGAGCTCGAGGAGCTGGAGAAGCTCACCGAGGAGCGTCCGCAGGCGCGCTCGGCCCAGCGGGCGCTGGCCGAGGAGCTGACCACGATGGTGCACGGCGGGGCACAGTGCGCGGCGGTCATCGCCGCGTCGAAGGCGCTGTTCGGCCAGGGCGACCTGGGTGAGCTGGATGAGGCGACGCTGGACGCCGCCCTGTCCGAGGTCCCGCACGCCAGGGTCGCCGAGCTCGGCCCGGTGGTGGACCTCCTGGTCGAGGTCGGGCTGTCCGCCAGCAAGTCGGCCGCCCGTCGCACCGTCAAGGAGGGCGGGGCCTACGTGAACAACGCGAAGGTCACGGACGGCGAGAGCGCCCCGGAGGTCTCCGAGCTGCTCCACGGACGGTGGCTGGTACTGCGCCGGGGCAAGAAGAATCTGGCGGCCGTCGAGGTCACCACCGGCTGACGTCGGGTCAGGTGCTCTGCTTCCTGCCGCGGTTGCCCTTGATGGACTGCCAGACCATGTCCCCCACGCCGACGACGGCCACGGCGCCGATCAGTTGCAGCACATGCCGCGTCCAGTCGATGCCCTTGGTGTCGTTGACGCCGATCCAGGTCGCTACGGCGTTGCCGAGAATGCTGCCCAGGACGCCGAACACGACTGTCAGCCAGAGCGGGATGTCCTGTTTGCCGGGCAGGATCGCGCGGGCGATCACCCCCAGTACCAGACCTACGATGATTGCCCACAGCCAGCCCATGTCGCCTCCTCGCGCGGCGCGGTGTGCGCACGCCACCCAGTCTCGGCTCGGCGGACGTACGCCGCATGCCGGACACAGCCGTACGTGAACCGGGGGGCCGGACACGCACACGCCGGGCGCGCCCCGGTCTCGGCCACCGTGGACGGCGGGCGTACCGTGGGAGCGGGTCGTCGGGGTAGGTCCGGCACGGAGACTGGTGGTGGGATCACGATGCGGAAGCAGAGCGGCGCGGAGGTCTTCCGTATCACGGGCGCCCGGCAGGGACTGGCCGATGACGTGCGCGGCAGACAGCGGCGCTACATCATCTCGATGTCCGTGCGCACCGTCTCCGTGGTGCTGGCCGCGACCCTGTGGAACGTCGAGAGGCATGTGGCCGTGGTGGCGCTCGCCCTGGGCGTTCTGCTGCCTTATGTCGCGGTCGTCATCGCCAACGCCGGCCGGGAGAACGCCCCTTCGCTCCCGCTGACCTTCGTGCCCGCGCCGCTGCGGCCCGCGATCGGCGACTCCCGTGCGGCGAGTGGCGCGGCGCCTTCCCCGGAGCCGGCGGCGGAGTCCGGAACGGCGGGACGCGCCGGGGACGCACGCACGGCGGACTGAGCGGGAACGGCTCGGGAAGCGCCGGAAAGCTCAAGAAAAGCTCAGATCAATCATGACGATCCGGTGCACCCGATCATGGTCGTCATGCCATACTTCGGATGCGCTCCGCATCCCCCGTCGGAGCGACGGACCGACGCCGGGCAGCTCCCCCCGTGGCTGCCCGGCGTCGCCCTTTTCTCCGGCGGGGATGCGCCGCTAAGGGCCCGTGAGCCAGGGCCTAGGGTTGAGGCCGTGAACCTCCCCGACACCTCCACCGACAGCGCCGCGGGCGCACCGGTCTGTTCCGCCAAGGGCTGCCGCGCCGACGCCGTATGGGTGCTGGCCTGGAACAATCCGAAGCTGCACACCCCGGAGCGGCGCAAGACCTGGCTGGCCTGCGACGAGCACCGGGAGCACCTGTCCTCGTTCCTGGGGGTGCGCGGCTTCCTCAAGGACGTCGTGACGCTGGCAGAGTGGGAGTCCTCAGCCGCCGATGGCTGACATCGGGCGGTCGGGCTGCAGGAACGTGGGGTCGTCGAGCCCGGAGCCCGCCTTCTTGCCCCACATCGCGAGCCGCCAGATCCTGGCGATCTCCTCGTCCGGGGCGTCGGAGCGCAGCGCGCCACGCAGGTCCGTCTCCTCGCGGGCGAAGAGACAGGTGCGCACCTGCCCGTCGGCGGTGAGCCGCGTGCGGTCGCAGGCCCCGCAGAACGGCCTGGTCACGGAGGCGATCACACCGACGCGGTGAGGGCCGCCGTCGACGGTCCAGCGCTCGGCGGGGGCGGAGCCGCGCTCGTCGTCGCCCTCGGCGGTAAGGGTGAAGCGCGTGCGCAGCGAGGCGAGGATGTCACCGGCGGTGATCATCCCGTCGCGCTTCCAGCCGTGCTGGGCGTCCAGCGGCATCTGCTCGATGAAGCGCAGTTCGTAGGCGTTCTCCACGGCCCAGGCGAGCATCTCGGGGGCCTCGTCGTCGTTGAGCCCCGGCATGAGGACGGAGTTGACCTTGACGGGGGTGAGACCCGCGTCCCGGGCGGCCCGGAGCCCGTCGAGCACGTCCTGGTGACGGTCGCGGCGGGTCAGCGTCTTGAAGACGTCGGGCCGCAGGGTGTCCAGGGATACGTTGACCCGGTCGAGGCCCGCCGCCTTCAGGGCGGCAGCGGTGCGCTTCAGCCCGATGCCGTTGGTCGTGAGGGACATCCTGGGGCGGGGCTCCAGCGCGGCGCACTGCTCGACGATGGAGACGAGTCCGGGGCGCAGCAGGGGCTCACCGCCGGTGAATCGGACCTCGGTGATCCCGAGAGCGGTGACGGCGATACGGACGAGCCGGACGATCTCGTCGTCGCCGAGCAGCTCCGTCTTGGCCAGCCACTGCAGGCCCTCTTCGGGCATGCAGTAGGTGCAGCGCAGGTTGCACTTGTCGGTCAGTGAGACACGCAGGTCGGTGGCTACCCTGCCGTAGGTGTCGACGAGCACTGTGGGCCCCCTCCCGCTGGTGTCCGCGGTTGCGGTTCTGACTCTTCCGAGAGTACGCGAGACCGGTGACATCCATGGTGCTCGGTTGGCACGAGGTATGACGGGCCCCGTCGTAGGACTCTACGACGGGGCCCTGCGGTGGTGGCGGCGGACGGGTCAGTGGGCGCCCGTACCGGTGAGGGACTTGACCTCGAGTTCCGCGTACTTGCCCTTGTCCGGCTCCTCCTTGGAGAGGACGGAGCCCACCCAGCCGAGCAGGAAGCCCAGCGGGATGGAGATGAGGCCCGGGTTCTCCAGCGGGAACCAGGCGAAGTCGGCGTCCGGGAACATCGACGTGACCTTGCCGGAGACGACCGGCGAGAAGAGCACCAGCAGGACGGACGAGGCGAGACCGCCGTAGATCGACCAGAGGGCCCCCTGCGTGGTGAAGCGCTTCCAGAAGAGGCTGTAGAGGATGGTCGGCAGGTTGGCCGAGGCCGCGACGGCGAAGGCCAGCGCGACGAGTCCCGCGACGTTCAGGTCGCGGGCGAGCGCGCCGAGCGCGATGGAGACGATGCCGATCGCGACGGTGGCCCACTTGGCGGCGCGCATCTCCTCCTTCTCCGTGGCGGTCCCCTTGCGGATGACGTTGGCGTAGATGTCGTGGGCGAACGACGACGAGGAGGCGAGGGTGAGTCCCGCGACCACGGCCAGGATCGTGGCGAAGGCGACGGCCGAGATGACCGCCAGCAGGACCGCGCCCCCGGTGGTTCCCACCCCGCCGAGGTATTCGGCCAGTTGGGGTGCCGCGGCGTTGCCCGCCGGGTTCTTCGCCTTGATCTCGTCCGGCCCGATCAGCGCCGCCGCGCCGAAGCCGAGGGCGATGGTCATCAGGTAGAAGGAACCGATGATCCCGATGGCCCAGTTCACGGACTTGCGGGCGGCCTTGGCGGTCGGCACGGTGTAGAAGCGGATGAGGATGTGCGGCAGGCCCGCGGTGCCGAGGACCAGTGCGAGGCCGAGCGAGATGAAGTCCAGCTTCGAGACGTCGGTGCTGCCGTACTTCAGGCCCGGCTCCAGGAACGCGGCCCCGTGGCCGCTCTTCTCCGCGGCGGTGCCGAGCAGGTCGGAGACGTTGAAGTCGAACTTCCACAGCACCAGGAAGGTCATGAGCAGCGCGCCCGCGATGAGCAGCACGGCCTTGACCATCTGGACCCAGGTGGTCCCCTTCATACCGCCGATGGTGACGTAGAGGATCATCAGCACGCCGACCAGCGCGACGATGAGGACCTTGCCCGCGTCGCTCGTGATGCCGAGCAGCAGGGACACCAGGACGCCCGCGCCGGCCATCTGGGCGAGCAGGTAGAAGATCGAGACGACGATGGTGGAGGTGCCCGCGGCGGTGCGCACCGGCCGCTGGCGCATGCGGTAGGCGAGGACGTCACCCATGGTGTAGCGGCCCGAGTTCCGCAGCGGCTCGGCGACCAGCAGCAGGGCGACGAGCCAGGCCACGAGGAAGCCGATGGAGTAGAGGAAGCCGTCGTACCCGAAGAGCGCGATGGCCCCGGCGATGCCGAGGAAGCTGGCGGCCGACATGTAGTCGCCGGATACCGCGAGGCCGTTCTGGAAGGCCGTGAACTGGCGCCCGCCCGCGTAGAAGTCGGACGCGCTCCTGGTCTGCCGGCCGGCCCAGACGGTGATGGCGAGGGTCGCGACGACGAAGACCGCGAAGAGGGTGATGATCAGCGGCCGGTGCTCGGCCGTCGACGAGGCGGCGAGCTGGATCACGGCGTGCGATTCGTACGCGGCGCTCATGCGTCGGCCTCCATACGGGACTTGATGGCCGCCGCCTGCGGGTCGAGCTTGTTCGTGGCGTGGCGCGAGTAGAACCAGGCGATCAGGAACGTGGTGGCGAACTGGGCGAGGCCGAAGACGAAGGCCACGTTGAAGTTGGCGAAGACGATAGTGCCCATGAAGTCGCCCGCGTAGCTGGAAAGCAGCACGTACAGCAGGTACCAGGCGATGAAGCCGACGGTGAGCGGGAAGGCGAAGGAGCGGTGGGAGCGGCGCAGGGCGGTGAACTCCGCACTGTTCTGCGCCTCGAGGAACGCCTCGGTCGTGGGCTGGACGGGGCCGTCGTCCTTACGGCTCTGGGGCGGCGGTGCTTCGGTGGCCACGGATTCTCCTCGCGACGCGGATGCGGTGGTCGGGACGGTGGGTTTCACGGGGAGTCCTCTGCGGGTGGGGGATGGTGCACGACTCCCTGTGCAACGGCACGGGGGCCGCGGCGAAGCGGTTCACCGGAGGTTCGGCTTGTTTCCGGACTTGCGCCCTCCGGCGCGGAAAGCCTGTAAACCTGACTCCCAGAGGTCACACCTCGAACTCACTTGCCCGTATTCGTTGATGCGCCGGGAAGATCAGCGGTAGCTTCCTTGGTCATGTACCGGCCGGACACATCTGTGTCCGGCCCACTGGCACGGATGATGTGGAGAACCCATGGCTCATCTGGCATCCAGACGGACACGCGTGCTCACGCTGCCCGTCGGACTCGCGCTCACGGCCTCGCTCGGCTTCCTCCCGACGGGCACCGCGGCCGCGGCACCCGCGGACGAGCCGGCGGCGGCGGTTCCGGCAGACGGCCCCGAGCTGTCGTACGTCGTGAACACACGAGCGGGTCACGGCACCGTCAAGCAGGTACGCAAGGCGATATCCAAGGCCGGCGGAACGGTCGTGACGTCGTACGACCGCATAGGCGTCATCGTCGTCCACTCGAAGAACCCGGACTTCGGCGCGACGATCCGCAAGGCCAGGGGCGTCCAGTCCGCGGGCGCCACGCGCACCAACCCGATCGTCCCGCAGGCGACGAAGGACATCGGGGTCGAGCAGCCCCTCACCGCCGCACAGGCGCGCGCCGCCGCCGGGGAGGCGGCCGCCGGCCAGGACCCGCTCGAGCCGCTGCAGTGGGACCTGCCCGCCATCAAGGCGGACAAGGCGCACCAGAAGTCGCTCGGCAGCAGCAAGGTCACGGTCGCCGTCATCGACACGGGTGTGGACGACACGCACCCCGACCTGGCCCCGAACTTCGACCGCAAGGCCTCGGTCAACTGTGTGTCCGGCGCCCCGGACACCACGGACGGCGCCTGGCGGCCCGCGGCCGGCGAGAGCGACCACGGTACGCACGTCGCGGGCACGATAGCCGCGGCGAAGAACGGCGTCGGCGTCACCGGCGTGGCGCCCGGCGTGAAGGTGTCCGGCATCAAGGTGTCGACCCCGGCGGGCTTCTTCTACACCGAGGCCGTCGTGTGCGGCTTCGTGTGGGCCGCCGAGCACGGCGTGGACGTGACCAACAACAGCTATTACACGGACCCGTGGCTGTTCAACTGCAAGAACGACCCGGACCAGGGCGCCCTGGTCGAGGCGGTCACCCGCGCGACCCGTTACGCGGAAGGCAAGGGCGTCGTCAACGTCGCCGCGGCCGGCAACTCCGATCACGACCTGGCCCTCGACGCCATCGAGGACGCCACCAGCCCCAACGACACCACGACTGTCACCCGTACGGTCGACCCGAGCGAGTGCCCGGACATCCCGACCATGCTCCCCGGTGTGGTGACCGTCTCCGCGACCGGTGCGAAGGGCCTCAAGGCCTCGTACTCGAACTACGGTCTCGGAGTCATCGACGTCGCGGCCCCCGGCGGCGACTCGACCGTCTACCAGACCCCGGCACCGCCGGCCACCAGCGGCCTGATCCTCTCGACGCTGCCCGGCGGCAAGTTCGGCTACAAGGCCGGGACGTCCATGGCCTCCCCGCACGTGGCAGGCGTCGCGGCGCTGATCAAGTCGACGCACCCGCACGCCTCGGCGGGCGTGGTGAAGGCGCTGCTGACGCACCAGGCCGACGCCACCGCCTGTGGCGCGCCGTACGACATCAACGGTGACGGCACCGTCGACGCCGTCTGCGAGGGCGGTACGCGCTACAACGGCTTCTACGGAGCCGGTGTCGTGGACGCGCTGGACGCGGTCCGCAGGTAGCACTGCATGAGGGAGGGGCGGTGGCCCGAGGTCCCCCGCCCCTCCCGTGCCGGTGGCCCGGCGTACCGCGCTACGACTTGATGAGGACCTTGAGCGCCGTGCGCTCGTCCATGGCCTTGTAGCCGCCCGGCACCCCGTCCAGCCCGACGGTCAGGTCGAAGACGGGCGAGGGGTCGATCGTGCCGTCGAGCACGTCGGGCAGCAGTTCCGGGATGTAGGTGCGCACGGGGGCGACGCCGCCGCGCAGGGCGATGTTCCGGTCGAACATGGCGCCGAGGTCGACACCGGTACCACTGCCGTGCGGGACTCCGACGTAGCCGATGGAGCCGCCGTCACGGATGATGCCGATGGCCGTACGCATGGACTGCTCGGTCCCGACGGCCTCGATCACCCCGTGGGCGCCCTCGCCGCGGGTCAGCTCCCGTACGGCCGCGAGGGCCGCCTCGCCGCGTTCGGCGACGACGTCCGTGGCACCGAACGCGCGGGCGATGTCGGTGCGGGCGCTGTGACGGCCGAGGGCGATGATCCGCTCCGCGCCGAGCCGCTTGGCGGCCATGACGCCGCACAGGCCGACCGCGCCGTCACCGACGACCGCGACGGTGCTGCCGGGCGCGACACCCGCGCCGAGCGCGGCGTGGTGTCCGGTTCCGAGAACGTCCGAGAGCGCGAGGAGCGCGGTGAGCAGCCGGTCGTCGGACGCGGCGTCGGCCGGGAGCCGCACCAGGGTACCGTCGGCGAACGGGACCCGGACGGCCTCGCCCTGGCCGCCGTCGGAGCCCACCGATCCCCAGAAACCGCCCTGCGGGCAGGAGGTCGTGAGCCCCTCGGCGCAGTAGGTGCACGTGCCGTCCGACCAGACGAACGGGACGACGGCGAGATCACCGACGGCGAAGCCGTTGACCTCGGAGCCGGCCTCCTCGATTACGCCGAGGAACTCGTGTCCGATGCGCTGGCCGGGCTGCCGGGCGGATTCTCCGCGATAGGCCCAGAGGTCACTGCCGCAGATGCAGGCCCGCAGGACCCGGAGCACCACGTCGGTGGGCTGCTGGATCGTGGGGTCGGGTACGTCCTCGACGCGTATGTCGTGGGCGGCATGGATCACGGTGGCGCGCATGCGTCGAAGTCCTCGCTCGTCTCAGATTCTGATATCTCCCTCACGGTACGCCCCGGGGGCGGCGCCGGTGGAATCCTCGTCCGGACCGAGCGCTCCCCGGGTGAGCAGGTACTGCGCCGCGATGTAGGTCAGCATGATCCAGAAGTTGTGGGAGGGGAGTTGCGGCAGGTCCGCGAGGCCGGTGGCGATGAGCGCGTCGGAGAACAGGAAGAGGGCCCCGCCGAGTGCGGCGTACCGGCCGAGGACGCCGGCCCGCCAGGCCATGGTCGTGAGCAGGAGGCTGTAACCGGTCAGTGGGATCCGCAGCGCTTCCGGCAGTCCGGGCCACAGGATCACGACGAAGACCACGAGGACGACGGCGTAGGCGAGGCCGGTGACCGGGCGCAGGGGGGCGCGTCCGAAGAGTACGAGATAGCAGACGTGGCCCACGGCGAAGAAGCCCATCCCGGCGAGGAACGCAGGATCGGCGTCGGACATCAGCAGCACGTCCCCCGCCCAGCCGCACAGCAGCGCGGCGATCAGCGGGCGGGGTCCGCCGCGGGCGGCGGCGCAGGCGGCGAGCAGGAGCACCAGCAGCGGTTTGGTGGCCACGTGGGCGCCCTGGATCCCGGCGAGGAGCCCGACGAGGTGGACCGCCGCCGCGGCCACGAAGGCGATGAGCAGCGGACGTACGAGCCGGGGCGCACCGGCGCCGTGGGTCATCCGGTCTGCTCGGTGGCGGCGCGGGGCTGCACGGGGGCGGGCGCGGGGGCGGAGACGGCCCGCGACGGCTGCCAGCCCGGTCCCCGGAAGACCCGGCCGGCCCGCTCGCTCCAGGTGTCGGCCGCACGCACGTCGCGGGCGATCGCGGCGTACTCGTGGGTGGCGACGCGGAACGGGTTGTGTGTGGCGATGTTCTTGGTGAGGCCGAAGACGGGCCGCTCCGTCTCCGCGGCGAAGGAGCCGAAGAGGCGGTCCCAGACGATGAGGATCCCGCCGAAGTTGCGGTCGAGGTAGCCGCCCTGCGAGGCGTGGTGCACCCGGTGGTGGGAGGGGGTGTTGAGCACGTACTCGAAGGGCCGGGGCAGCTTGTCGATCCGCTCGGTGTGCACCCAGAACTGGTAGACGAGGTTCGCCGAGGAGCAGAAGGCGAGCGCGGCCGGGTGGACGCCGAGGGCGATGAGGGGGAGGTAGAAGGGCCAGGAGGTGAGCGAGGTCCAGGGCTGGCGCAGGGCCGTGCTGAGGTTGAACTTCCGGCTGGAGTGGTGGACCACGTGGCAGGCCCAGAGGAGCCGGATGACGTGGTGGCCCCGGTGGGACCAGTAGTAGAAGAAGTCCTGGGCGAGCAGCATCAGCAGGACCGTCCACCACAGCACGGGGACGCGCAGCGGCGTCAGTTCGTACAGGGCCGCGTAGATCGCGACGACGGGTATCTTCCACAGCAGGTCGAAGACCAGACTGCCCAGCCCCATGGTGATGCTGGTGGCGGCGTCCCTGGCGTCGTACCCGGCGGCGTCGTCGTCCGGGTGCAGCCGGTAGGAGACCATTTCGAGGACGGTGAGCAGGACGAAGGCCGGGATGGACCACAGCACGACATCGGGCAGGTTCGGCTCCATGCGAGCACCGTAGGGCCGCCGGGCGACGGGCGGTAGATGTTGTTACCCACAAGTATGCGAGACGTGATGTCATCAGCGCTTGGCGGGTTCCGCCAATACGCCCGTCGCAGGATCTCCGGCACGCACCTGCGCGAGAAGGACGAACTCCCTCTCCCTCGGCTGCGGTTGCGCCGATTCACTCGTACGGCACGGCCGGAGCGCCGTACGGGGCGGCCGTTGTGGCCCGCTCCCGTACGCGGCGTTTCTACGCCCCCGCCGCGCCGAGCAGCGCCCCCGCCGCGTAGGTGACGGCCATGGCCACGGCTCCCCCGGCCATGTTGCGCAGCACCGCGCGTCCGGGAGCCGCCTCGCCGAGCCGGGCGCTCCACCAGCCGGTGAGGGCCAGCGCGGCGAGCACGGACAGCACGGTGATGGGGAGCCGCGCCGGAGCCGGCGGCAGCACGATCGCCAGGAGCGGCAGCATCGCGCCCACCGTGAAGGCGAGGAAGCTCGCTCCCGCCGCGTGCCACGCATTCGTCAGCGCGTCCGGATCGATGCCGAGCTCGACCTCGGCGTGGGCGCGCAGCGCGTCGCGCTGCGTGAGCTGGACTGCGGCCTCCCGGGCGAGCCGCGCGCTCAGCCCCTTCTCCTCCAGCAGCCCGGCCAGTTCGGCGAGCTCGGCCGCCGGAGTCTCCTCGAGCTCCCGCTTCTCGGTCGCCAGCGCCGCCTCCTCCGAGTCACGCTGGGTGGACACCGACACGTATTCGCCGGCGGCCATCGACATGGAACCCGCGAGCAGTCCGGCGAGCCCGGCCGTCAGCAGCGTGGAGCGGTTCCCGGTCGCGCCGGCGACACCGACGACGAGACCGGCGGTCGAGACCACACCGTCGTTGGCGCCGAGCACCGCGGCTCGCAGCCAGTTGAGCCGGGTGCCGAGCCCGCGCCCGTGGGGTTCGTCGTGGGGCCGCGCCCGCGTGTCCGTCATCCCGGAAGCCTCTCACCGCATCCGCCGCGAGCGCATCCAGAAGTGCTCTTCCGGGGGCGCGGCCAACTGCTCGGCGGCGTCTTCGGGTTCACGGCCGGGGCCGCCCGGATAGGTCACTGTCGGTCCCGGCCCGTATTCTCTGTGACCATGCTCGACGACCGTCAGACCGCAGCGCCGTGGCCGGCCGCGTATCCCCAGGGGTACGCGGTCGTCGACGTGGAGACCACCGGACTCGCCCGCGACGACCGGATAGTGTCCGCTGCCGTGTTCCGACTCGACGCCCGGGGCGAGGTCGAGGACCACTGGTACACCCTGGTGAATCCCGAACGGGATCCCGGTCCCGTCTGGATCCACGGGTTGACGAGCGATGTCCTGGAGGGGGCTCCGCTCTTCCCCGAGGTGGCCGCGCAGCTGTCCGAGCGGCTCGCGGGCCGCGTGCTGGTCGCCCACAACGCCGCGTTCGACTGGTCGATGATCGCCCGTGAGTACGCCCGCGCGGCGGTGACGGCGCCCGTCGAGCAGCGCCTGTGCACCATCGCGCTCTCCAAGGAACTGCGGCTCCCCCTGCCCAACCACAAGCTGGAGTCGCTGGCCGCGCACTTCGGCGTGGTGCAGCAGCGCGCACACCACGCGCTGGACGACGCACGGGTGCTGGCGGAGGCCTTCCGGCCGAGCCTGCTGGCCGCGGCCAGGGACGGGGTGCGGCTGCCCCTGCTGGAGTGCCGCCCGTTGACCGAGTGGTACGACTCACCGGTCACCCCGCGCGCCGGCTACCGGCCGTCGCAGGCCCAGAGCTGGCGCCCCTCGCGCAAGCGCCCCGCGTGCCCGTACCCCAACCCGGGACGCTACGAGTCCGACAAGCCACTGATGCAGGGCATGCGTGTGGCGTTCTCCGGCGACACCTCCGTCGACCGGGAGCTCCTGGAGGACCGTGCCGTCGAGGCGGGCCTGCATGTCGCGACCAGCGTGTCCCGGCTGACGAGCCTGCTCGTCACCAACGACCCGGACTCGGCGACGTCCAAGACGGTGAAGGCCAAGTCCTTCGGCACGCCGGTCCTGGAGGAGAGCGCGTTCACCCATCTGCTGAGGGATGTGGCGCCGGCCGCGACGGTCGCCGTGCCGAAGCCGTCACCGTCATCGGAGTGAACCGGGGGCGACTCGCCCCGCGTCGGCTCGCCCGTCGCCCCGCGGCGTCCCACCCTGTGGCGCATGGCACGTTGTGAGGTCTGCGGAAACGACTACGGGATGTCCTTCGAGGTGCACGCGCAGGGCGCTGTGCACGTCTTCGACTGCTTCTCCTGCGCCATCCACCGCATGGCGCCCATCTGCGAGCACTGCCGGGTCCAGGTCATCGGCCAGGGCGTCGAGGTCGACGGCCACTGGTACTGCGGCGGCCACTGCGCCCGGGCCGAGGGAAGGGCGGGCATCGTGGACAAAGTGTGACGGGCCGCCCCGCCCGCACGGGACCCCTCCGTGCCGCACCCCATGACCCCGGCTGTACGGTCATGGGGTGTACCGCTTCCTGTTCACCCGGCAGTGGGTGATCGTCACCCTCATCGTCCTCGCCATGATTCCCACGATGATCGAGCTCGGTTTCTGGCAGCTGCACCGGCATGAACACCGGGTCGCGCAGAACGCGCTGATCTCCCGGAACCTCGAGTCGGACCCGGTCCCCGTCGACCGCCTGACCTCGGCAGGGCACACGGTTCCCCGCTCCGACTACTGGCGTGCGGTGACGGCCACCGGGACGTTCGACACCGGACACGAGGTGGTCGTGCGACGGCGTACCTCGCAGGACGAGCGGATCGGCGTCCTGGTGCTGACCCCGTTCGACCTCAAGGGCGGTGGCACCGTTCTGGTCAACCGCGGCTGGGTCGAGGCCGCGACCGACCAGCGGGCGTTCCCCGAGGTCCCGGCTCCGCCGCGCGGCGAGGTCACCGTCACCGGGCGGCTCAAGGCGGACGAGACGACGGGCACGAGCGGGATCAAGGACCTGAAGGGCCTGCCGGACCGCCAGGTGATGCTGATCAACAGCGCCCAGCAGGCGCACCTCCTCGGCCGCCCGGTACTCGGCGGGTATCTGGAGCTGACAGCTCCGGCTCCCGCCGACGGCAGCCCCGAGGTGATCGCGGCCCCGGACGACGACTCCATCGGCCCCCACATGGCCTACGCGGTCCAGTGGTGGCTCTTCGCCGCCGGGGTACCCGTCGGCTGGGTCATCCTCGTACGCCGTGAGAAGCGCGACCTCGACCAGGCCGCCAGGGACCGCGAAGCCGCGGAGCAGCCGGAGCCCGCGACCGCCTGACCGGTGGTACGCCCTGCCTGTTCACACCGGTTTCGCTGCTTAACGGGGCTCAGGTTCGGGAAGACGCCAGAGCGTGACTCCACCTATCGAGGACTACGCCCTCATCGGCGATCTCCAGACGGCGGCCCTGGTGGGCAGGAACGGTTCTGTCGACTGGCTGTGCCTGCCCCGCTTCGATTCCGGCGCATGCTTCGCGGCGCTGCTCGGGGACGAGGACAACGGCCACTGGCGGATCGCTCCGCAGGGCACGGACAGCACCGAGACCTGCACCCGGCGCGCCTACGTGGAGGACTCACTGGTCCTGGAGACCTACTGGGAGACCAGGACCGGGACCGTGAAGGTCATCGACTTCATGCCCCAGCGCGACAAGGCGCCCGACGTGATGCGCATCGTCGAGGGCGTCAGCGGCAGCGTCGACATGAGCTCGGTCCTGCGTCTGCGTTTCGACTTCGGCTCCGTCGTGCCGTGGATGCGGCGCTCCCACGGCCACCGGGTGGCCGTGGCCGGGCCCGACTCGGTCTGGCTGCGCAGCGAACCGAAGGTCAAGACCTGGGGGCAGCAGTTCAGCACCTGCTCGTCCTTCACGGTCTCCGAGGGCGAGTCCGTGGCGTTCGTCCTGACGTGGCACCCCTCGCATTCCCCCCGTCCCAAGCTGATCGATCCTCGCAAGGCGCTGAAGCACACTCTCGCCGACTGGGCGAAGTGGTCCTCGCAGTGCACGTACCAGGGCAGACACCGGCAGGCGGTGCTGCGCTCGCTGATCACCCTCAAGGCGCTCACCTACGCACCGACCGGCGGGATCGTGGCGGCCCTCACCACCTCGCTGCCGGAGGAGATCGGCGGCGTGCGCAACTGGGACTACCGCTTCTGCTGGCTGCGGGACTCCACCCTCACCCTCGGCGCCATGATCGCGTGCGGGTACCTGGAGGAGGCGGCGGCATGGCGGGACTGGCTGCTGCGGGCCGTCGCCGGTGACCCGTCGGACCTGCAGATCATGTACGGGCTCGCGGGCGAGCGCAGGCTTCCCGAGACGGAGCTGCCCTGGCTGGCCGGTTACGAGGGATCGCAGCCGGTCCGCGCGGGCAACGCGGCCGTGCGGCAGAGACAGCTCGACGTCTACGGGGAGGTCATCGACTCGCTCAGGGTGGCCCGCGAGGCCGGGCTCGACAACAAGTCGCACGCCTGGAACCTGCAGCTCAGCCTGCTGGGCTTCCTGGAGTCCACCTGGCGCGAGCCGGACGAGGGCCTGTGGGAGGTCCGCGGGAAGCGCCGCCACTTCGTGCACTCCAAGGTGATGGCGTGGGTCGCGGCCGACCGTGCGGTACGGACCCTGGAGGAGAGCCCGGAACTGCCCGGCGACGCCGACCGCTGGCGTGCGATGCGGGACGCCGTGCACGCGGAGGTCTGCGAGAAGGGCTACGACCCCGTACGCAACACCTTCACCCAGTCCTACGGCTCCGAGGAGCTGGACGCCGCGACCCTGCTCATCGTGCGCACGGGATTCCTGCCGCCCGAGGACCCGCGGGTGGCCGGGACGGTCGACGCGGTACGCAACGAGCTCGCCCACGACGGCCTGATCCGTCGCTACAGCACCCAGGGCGCCTCCGTCGACGGGCTTCCCGGAGACGAGGGGGCGTTCCTGGCCTGTTCGTTCTGGCTGGTCGACGCCCTGGTCAGGACGGGCCGCAGGAAGGAAGGCGAGGCACTGTTCGAGCGGCTGCTGGACCTCCGGAACGACGTGGGACTGCTGGCCGAGGAGTACGACCCCGCGGCGGGGCGGCAGCTCGGCAACTACCCGCAGGCGTTCAGTCACATCGGCCTGGTGAACAGCGCGGTCGACCTCGCGCGCGCGGACGCGGCAGGATAGGGCCATGGATCTTGGACTGAGGGACCGTGTGTACATCGTCACCGGCGCGACGCGCGGGCTGGGCAACGCCACCGCGAAAGCACTCGCCGCCGACGGCGCGAAGGTGGTCATCTCCGGCCGGGAGGACAAGACCGTCGCCGAGGCGGCGGCCGCTCTGGGCCCCGACGCGGTCGGGATCGTCGCCGACAACGCCGAACCGGACGCGGCACGGCGCCTGGTGGACACCGCGAAGGAACGATTCGGCCGACTGGACGGCATCCTCATCAGCGTCGGCGGTCCGCCGCCCGGCTTCGTCGCCGACAACACGGACGACCAGTGGCAGACCGCCTTCGAGTCCGTCTTCCTCGGAGCCGTACGCCTCGCGCGTACCGCGTCGGAGGCGCTCGGCGAAGGCGGTGTCATCGGCTTCGTCCTGTCCGGATCGGTGCACGAGCCGATCGCCGGTCTGACCATCTCGAACGGACTGCGCCCCGGCCTCGCGGGCTTCGCCAAGTCCCTCGCCGACGAGCTGGGTCCGCGCGGCATCCGGGTCTTCGGCGTGCTGCCTTCCCGGATAGACACGGACCGGGTGCGCGAACTCGACGCCCTGTCGGGTGACGCGGAGGCCGCCCGTACGGCCAACGAGGCCCGCATCCCGCTGCGCCGCTACGGCACCCCGGAGGAGTTCGGCAGGACCTCGGCCTTCCTGCTCTCCCCCGCGGCCTCCTACCTGACGGGCATCATGGTGCCGGTCGACGGCGGCGCCCGGCACGGCTTCTGACGCGAGCCGCCCGGCGTACGGCAGCTTCGCGCGGGCCCGGCGTTTGCC
>NZ_JBHVCT010000059.1:0-43461 GCF_042803195.1 Streptomyces sp. NPDC057428 | reverse complement strand
CTGACCGCCCACACCCCAGCCGTTGACCACCGGTCACCGGCCGTCACCCCATGCCCGAAACCGTCACGCAACGCGGTCACGCTGAATGCTTACCTGCGCGGCGTCGACGCGATGGTGTGCAGTATGCGCAACTTGATGCGGGCGCCCTGAGGTCTGCGCCTCTTGATGACGCGTTCCTTCCTCGGCCAAGTTCGAGGCCCATACTCCGCTTGTGAATAAGCGTCGCGTGCCGATCAAGTGGTGGACTGGGGCAGAGCTTTCCGTGATCGTGAACTCTTCACAGAAGGACAGTTCTCATGACCAAGCGAAGAATTGCAGTTGCTCTGTCCGTGCTCGGTGTCGTCGTGCTCGTCGGTGCCGCACCGGCACTCGCTTACCAGACGGCGACACTCTCCGGCACTGGACAGGCCCGCGTATACGACAGCTCCACCAGCAGCGCCACGGTGGGAGCCTGGGACAGCACTTCGGACTCCAATCCTGTCTACAGCTCGTACTACCGGTCCGCGAGCTCCGGCACACTTCGGAATCTTTGGAACAAGCAGGGCAGCGGCACCGAGTCGTACTCCGGCACCGGAAGCTGGGTCATCAAGGCCAAGATCTGCGAATCCCAGATAGCGCAGCCGGACGACTGCTCCGTGTACGTGGCCATGAGCCACTGACGTAAGTGCGCTGAGTGGGATCGGCCACCATACGGGTTCCCTTCAGGCAGATCCTCACAGCCCGTGATCTGGTCACGGGCTGGCGACCGACCGGCTGAGAGAGACCGAGTGATGCAAGTCAGTTCCGTGCTGGAAGTCCGTGAACTCCACTATTCCGTGGCCGGCAGAGCGCTGCTCGACGGGGTGGACCTCGCCCTTCCTGCCGGTCGGTCGGTCGCCGTCACCGGGCCCAGCGGGACGGGCAAGAGCACGCTGCTCAACTGCGTGCTCGGGTTGATCCGTTACGACCAGGGTGAAGTCCGCATAGCTGGACGGGATTTGTCGGTGCTCAAGCCGCGCGCACTGGCCAGGCACCGGCGCGACACCATCGGCATGGTGTTCCAGTTCGGTGAACTGCTGCCGGAGCTAACGCCCGTGGAGAACGTCGCCATGGCCGCGCTCCTGGCCGGTGTGCGGCGAGCCGAAGCCTTCGGCCGGGCACGACAACTGCTCATTGACCTCGGTGTTCCCGTGGAGGGCACCCCGACCGCGGAGCTGTCCGGTGGAGAGCGGCAACGGGCGGCTGTGGCACGCGCATTGGTGAATCGGCCCGCTCTGCTTCTCGCCGACGAACCCACCGGGTCGCTGGATGCCCACAATCGCGAAGCTGTTGCCGAGCTGCTGTTCCCTCTTCCCCAGCGCTGGGGATGCGCGCTTCTGGTGGTCACGCACGACGAGTCGGTCGCTGCTCGCGCCGACAGCCGTTTCACCCTCCACGAAGGCCGACTAGTCGCCCGATCGGCGTCCCTTCCGCGAGCGGCCCGATGAGGGCCGGAAGCTCGCTGAGCCGCCAGCTGCTGCGTATGGGCCGCGCCGCCGGACACGGCTCGGCCGACGGTCGAATCCGCTTCGTGGCCTTGGCGGTTGCCACCTTCGTGCTTGCTGTGACCTGGGTGTCCGTGGTGGCAACCTGGGCTACGTACCAGGAGCGGACGGACCGCGGGGCAGCACGCACGCCCGCTCTGCGTTTGCATGAGGGGCAGGGTCCGGAGGAGGCGCCCCTGCGGCTGCAGTTCTTCCTGGACGACGTTCACGACCGGCAGGTCGAGGTCGTCTTCGTCGAGCCCGTGAGCCCCGACGCGCCGCTTCCTCCTGGCGTATCGCACTGGCCGGGGCCAGGCGAGTCGGTGTTGTCCCCTTCCCTGGTCGCCGACGGAGTCGGTGACCGCTACGGACGCGTGGTGGGAAGCATTACGACGGAAGGGCTTGCGAGCCCTGGCGAGCGCTACGCCTACGCGCGTCCGGCGGATGGAACGCTCACGGTTGAACACGCCTTGCTCGCCACCGGTTTCGGTTCCCAGGATGCTGGCGGATTCGGGGACCTGTCCGCAGTGCGTCCCTTCTCCGTCTTCCTCAGCCTGCTGATCGCCATGCTCGGCCTGCCTGCCGGTCTGTTCGCGGTGGTGGCCACCCGGCTCGGGGCCGCGGGTCGTGACCGACGCACCGCACTCCTCGGTGCGCTGGGCGCCTCGCGCAGGCAGCTGGCGCTGTTGAGCACAGGGGAGGCTGCTCCAGCTCTGCTGCTGGGTGTCGCACTGACCGCGCCACGTACGGTGCCAGCCGGACCGTCGTACTGGTCTCTCTGCTCGGCACGGTCGGGGCCCTGGCCACCCTGCCCGCGGCCATTGCGCTGTTGCTGTCCGCGGCAGGCCGAGGTGTGACAGCGCTGGGGCGCAGCCGAGGGCTGGCGGGGACATTGCTCGCGGGCCGTTGGACCCAAGGGCGCCCGGGCTATCTTTCACGCCTTGTGGCTGGAGTGGTGATCGCGGTGGGTCTGCTGAGTGTGGTTCAGGTGTATCCCAGCATGCACAGCGCTTCCGTTCAGGGGGCTCTGGCCATGCGGGAGCGGTTCGGACACAGCGTCCTCACCGTCCAGGTACCGCACACTGCCGAGGGCAGGAGCGAGATGCTGGCCGAGCGGTTGCCGCGAGGTGCCGAGGTGGCAGTGCTCGATTCGACGCTCGGGCTGGCGAACGGAGCCGGCGAGGTGAGGGAGACACCGGACGGACCCGTCAAGGTCCGACAGGCAGTCACGGTCCGTGGTAGCTGCGACGCCTTGCGCGGCTTGGGTCTGCAGTGCCCGAGCGGGGAGAGTGCCCTGGCCGTCCGGCTCTCGGAAGACACGCCGGTCCTCCGCGCGCTGCTGCCGGCTTCCGTCACACAGGTCGGCGTGAGCTGAGGCGCGCTCGCCGTCCGTCAGAGCAACGTACTCGTCGTGTACTCGCCCCGGGGCGAAGCGCTTCCGCTGGGAGAGCTCAAGAGCGACGCTCTCGCCGTTCTGGGCCCCGGTGCTCTCGTCGAGGGCGTCGGACAGGGGTGGATCGGAGGCGCTGCGCTGCTCTCCTCCCAGCTGCGCTGGGTGACGCTTCTCGGCGTCGTCTGGGTTGGGCTCGTGGCTTTGGCGGCCGCGCTGAACTGTCTCGCCGAAGTTGTGCGCTTCGCTCGCTCCATCGCGCCGGTATCCGTGGTGAGCGGCAGCCGACGGGTGTACGTGGCTGTGGCGGCCTGGACTCTCGCAGCGCCGCTGTGTGCTGCCGCCGTGCTGGGCGCGGTCAGTGCGGTCTGGGTCACTCTGCCGTACACGACACCCCCGAGGAACGGAGAGCTTCCGCCCCAGATGCTGAGCGCGGCAGTGGCGGTGCTGTTCGGCCTGGCCCTGCTCGTGGCAGGTATCGCCTCCCTGAGCGCCGTACGCGAATCGAGACGCTGGCGTCCCCGGCACGACTGAGAGAACGGACCGGGGCGCATGCGGGGGCTCCTGCGCCGGTCGTCCTGATGTGCCCGGCGGGTCCGGAGGCGGTGGCGGCCGGCTTGAGTGGCATACGACGCCCTCGGCCCGGACGCGCCGAGGGGCCGCGCACCGGAACTCCGGCGCGCGGCCCCTCACCCAGTCGTCACGCGGGCCGCAGCCACACCGTCGCCAGCGGCGGGAGCGTCAGCGTGATGCTGGTGTCCCGGCCGTGCGCCGGTACCGCCTCCGGCTTCAGCGGTTCCTCGTTGCGTACGTCGCTGCCGCCGTAGCGGGCCGCGTCCGTGTTGATGATCTCCACCCATGCCTCGGGGCCGTCCGGTACGCCGATGCGGTAGTCGTGGCGCACCACCGGGGAGAAGTGGGAGACCGCCAGCAGCGGTGAGCCGTCCGCGTCGTAGCGCACGAAGGAGAACGCGTTGTCCTCCGCCGCGCCGCCGTCGATCCACTCGAAGCCCGCCGGATCAGTATCGCGCTGCCAGAGCGCGGGCAGCGCGCCGTACACGGCGTTCAGGTCGCCCACCAGTGTGCGTACGCCCCGGTGGTCGCCGGAGGCCTCGTACGTCTCGTCGAGCAGCCACCAGTCGGGTCCGTGGCCCTCGGACCACTCCGCTCCCTGTGCGAACTCCTGGCCCATGAACAGAAGTTGCTTGCCGGGGTGCGCCCACATGAAGCCGAGGTAGGCGCGGTGGTTGGCCCGCTGCTGCCACCAGTCCCCGGGCATCTTGCTGACCAGCGCCTGCTTGCCGTGCACGACCTCGTCGTGCGAGATCGGCAGCACGTAGTTCTCGCTGTAGGCGTACACCATCGAGAACGTCATCTCGTTGTGGTGGTACTTGCGGTGCACGGGCTCCTTGGAGACGTAGACCAGGGAGTCGTGCATCCAGCCCATGTTCCACTTGAGACCGAAACCCAGGCCGCCGTGGTCGGTGGCGCGGGTGACGCCCTCCCAGGCGGTCGACTCCTCGGCGATCGTGACGACACCGGGGTTGCGGCGGTAGACCGTCGCGTTCATCTCCTGGAGGAAGGCCACCGCGTCCAGGTTCTCCCGGCCCCCGAACTCGTTCGGCGACCACTGGCCGTCCTCGCGGGAGTAGTCGAGGTAGAGCATCGAGGCCACCGCGTCCACGCGCAGGCCGTCGATGTGGAACTCCTCGCACCAGTAAGTGGCGTTGGCGACGAGGAAGTTACGGACCTCCGTCCGGCCGTAGTCGAACTCCAGGGTGCCCCAGTCGGGGTGTGCGGCCCGCCTCGGGTCGGAGTGTTCGTACAGCGGGCGCCCGTCGAACTCCGCGAGCGCCCAGTCGTCGCGCGGGAAGTGCGCCGGAACCCAGTCCATGAGCACCCCGATGCCCGCCGCATGCAGCGCGTCGACCAGGAAGCGGAAGTCGTCCGGGGTGCCCATGCGGGACGTCGGGGCGAAGAATCCGGTGACCTGGTAGCCCCAGGAGCCGCCGAAGGGGTGCTCCGAGACCGGCATCAGTTCGACGTGGGTGAAGCCCAGCTCCTTCACGTACGCCGGGAGTTGAGCCGCCAGCTGGCGATACGTCAGCCCTGGTCGCCACGAAGGCAGATGCACCTCGTACACGGAGAACGGGGACTCGTGGACAGGGCGGTCGCCCCGGTGCCTCATCCAGTCGGTGTCCTGCCACTCGTGGTGGGAGGCCGTGACGACGGAGGCGGTGGCGGGCGGAACCTCGGTGTACCGGGCCATCGGGTCGGCCCGCTGGGTGTGCGACCCGTCGGGCCGGCAGATGTCGTACTTGTAGGCCGAGCCCTCGCCCACGCCCGGGAGGAACAGCTCCCAGATGCCGGTGGAGCCCAGCGAGCGCATGGGGAAGGCGGTGCCGTCCCAGTAGTTGAAGTCGCCTGTGACGCGGACCCCCCGGGCGTTCGGCGCCCAGACCGTGAAGCGGGTACCACTGACGCCGTGGTGCTCCATCGGCGTCGACCCGAGCGCCTTCCACAGCTCCTCGTGCCGGCCCTCACCGATCAGGTGCAGGTCGAGTTCGCCGATGGCGGGAAGGAAGCGGTACGGGTCGTCCACCTCGATCGTGTTGTCGTCGTACGCGACCTGCAGGCTGTAGGTCCCGGGCACGGCGGGCATCGGCAGGATGCCGGAGAAGAAGCCGTCGCCGTCGCTCTGCAGCTCGGCGCGCTTGCCCCCGGCCAGCACGGCCACCGAGCGGGCGAACGGGCGCAGCGCCCGGAAGAGCACCCCGCCGGTGACCGGGTGCGCGCCCAGGACGTCGTGCGGGGCGTGGTGCTCACCGGCGAGCAGCCGGCCCCGGTCCGCGTCGTCCAGGACGGCGGCGGGCAGCGCGTTCTTGCTGCCCCCGCCGCGACGCGGGCGCGGCGGGGCACCGGTGGCCGCGGTGGTCCGCTTGGCGCGGGCGCGCCTGACCGGGGCAGGTGCCGCGGCGGGCTCGGTGGCCGGGGCAGGAGCGGCGGGCTCGGCCGGGGCGGCCGCCGTGACCTCGGTGGTCACCGGCTCTGCCGCGGGCGGGGCCTCGATGGGCTCGGGCGACTTGCGGGACGGCTTGCGGGCGGTCACAGAGACTGCCTCCTCGGAAGACTCGAAGGGGGGAGAGGGGAAGGGGAGATCACGCCGGCCCGGCCGCCAGGCGCTGGATCGCGGCCATCGGGACGGGCAGCCAGTCGGGACGGTGCCGGGCCTCGTAGAGCACCTCGTACACCGCCTTGTCGGTCTCGTGGGCGCGCAGCAGCTCCGGCTCGGCGCGTGGGTCGGCGCCGGCCGCGCGGGCGTATCCCTCGCAGTAGGCCGTACGGCAGCGGGCCGCCCACTCCGGGTTCCAAGGGTGGTGCGAGCGGGCCGCGTAGTCGAAGGAGCGCAGCATTCCCGCGACGTCGCGCACGGTCGGCTGCGGACTCCGGCGCTCGGGCAGCGGCCTGGCCGGCTCGCCCTCGAAGTCGATCAGTGACCAGAACCCGTCGTCGCCCCGCAGCGTCTGACCGAGGTGCAGATCGCCGTGGACCCGCTGGGCGGCCCAGCCGCGACCCGTCTCCCCGAGCCCCGCGACCGCGTCGAACGCGGTCCGCAGGCCCGGTACGTACGGGAGGAGTGCCGGGACCGCCTGCGCCGTGGCCTCCAGCCGCTCCACCATCCCGGCCACCAGGTGGAGGGTCCGGTCGTGCGCCAGCGGAGGCGTCGGCAGGGCGGCGGCGAGCGCCGTATGGACCTCGGCGGTGGCCCGCCCGAGCGCGTGCGCCTCGGGCACGAAGTCCCGTCCGGCCGCCAGGGCGGCGAGGGCGAGCTGCCACCCGTCCTGCGCGCCGCGCAGGAACGGCTGCAGCACCCCGAGCGTGAGCGGCTCCGCGCCGGTGGTCGCCTCGAACCAGGCGACCGGCGCCGGGACTCGGCCGCAGCCCTCGAGGCCGAGCGCGAGCGGCAGTTCCAGATCGGGGTTGATGCCGGGGAACACCCGGCGGAAGATCTTCAGGATGAGCGCGTCGCCGTACACGATCGAGGAGTTGGACTGCTCGGTGTCCAGGACGCGCGGGGTGAGACCCGCGGGGACCGGCTCGGCCCGGTCGAAGTGGAGGGGGCCGAGGTGTCCGGGGTTACGGAATCGTTCCAGCAGAAGGTCGGCGACGCGTGGGTCGTGGAGCCCTTCGTACAAGGTGCGCCCGGCCAGCGGCCCTTCGGCGACCTGGCCGATACGTGCTTCGGCCAGCCGCTGCGGCAGCGCCGTGCGCACACCCAGCAGGAGCTGGTAGCAGTCTCCCTGCGACTGCGCGGGCCGCGTGCTCGGTTGGTGGACCCGGACGAGCAGGTGCAGCAGCCCGGGGCCCGCGCTCGCGGCGTCCAGAGGCAGTATCTCCGTCGCGGCCACCAGTGAGAACCCGGTGACGGGCTGCCCTTTGCCCGCGAACCACCGCTGCCGGGGCACCCACTCGTGGAGGAGCGGGGCGAGTGACGGCAGCAGGGCGGTCGTGCCCGTGCTCGCCGGGTGTCTTCTTGTCGTCTTTCTCGATGTTGTGCTCTTCGCCAGGGCGACTCGAGTGGATGCAGCCTCCGACATGGCATCGCGTCCTTTCCCCGGGCACACCACAGGATGCGAAGAGTGTCCCGGATTGCGGCAATGGCTGTCCGGCTGTGCGGGACGTGTCGGGTGAGGAAAAGTCCGATGGATTCGATCAATTGGCCCCAAGGGCCCGAAGGAGCACGGAAGAGCTCGATATGTGGTGAGAGTGCCCCGTGCGGGGCGGTGGAAACCGCCCCGCGGGTGGCGCCTCGGAGCCGAGGCGCCGTCGGCCGCCCGTCACCGGCGGTCAGCCGACCGGGGCGTCCTTCCGCATCCGGAACCAGTAGAAACCGTGGCCGGCGAGTGTCAGCAGGTAGGGCCACTGACCGACGGCGGGGAAGCGTACCCCGCCGATCAGCTCCACCGGATGACGCCCGTCGAAGGCCCGCAGATCGAGTTCCGTCGGCTGGGCGAACCGCGAGAAGTTGTGGACGCACATCACGAGATCGTCCTTGTACTCACGGGTGAACGCGATCACCGCCGGGTTCGACGAAGGCAGTTCGCTGTACGAGCCGAGGCCGAACGCCGGGTTCTGCTTGCGGATCTCGATCATGCGCCGCGTCCAGTGCAGCAGCGACGACGGCGAGGCCATGGACGCCTCGACGTTGGTGACCTGGTAGCCGTAGACCGGGTCCATGATGGTGGGGAGGTAGAGCCGCCCCGGGTCGCTGGACGAGAAGCCCGCGTTGCGGTCCGGCGTCCACTGCATCGGGGTGCGCACGGCGTCCCGGTCGCCCAGCCAGATGTTGTCGCCCATCCCGATCTCGTCCCCGTAGTAGAGGATCGGGGAGCCGGGCAGGGACAGCAGCAGCGCCGTGAACAGCTCGATCTGGTTGCGGTCGTTGTCCAGGAGCGGGGCGAGCCGGCGGCGGATGCCGATGTTGGCGCGCATCCGCGGATCCTTGGCGTACTCCGCGTACATGTAGTCGCGTTCCTCGTCCGTCACCATCTCGAGCGTGAGCTCGTCGTGGTTGCGCAGGAAGATGCCCCACTGGCACCCGGACGGGATCTCCGGCGTCTTGGCGAGGATTTCCGAGACCGGGTAGCGGCTCTCACGCCTGACGGCCATGAAGATCCTCGGCATCACCGGGAAGTGGAACGCCATGTGGCACTCGTCGCCGCCCCCGGTGTAGTCGCCGAAGTAGTCGACGACGTCCTCGGGCCACTGGTTGGCCTCGGCCAGCAGCACCGTGTCGGGGTAGTTGGCGTCGATCTCCTTGCGGACCCGCTTGAGGAAGTCGTGGGTCTCGGGGAGGTTCTCGCAGTTGGTGCCCTCGCGCTGGTAGAGGTAGGGCACGGCGTCCACGCGGAAGCCGTCGATGCCCAGGTCCAGCCAGAAGCGCAGGGCCGAGATGATCTCTTCCTGCACCGCCGGGTTCTCGTAGTTGAGATCGGGCTGGTGCGAGAAGAACCGGTGCCAGTAGTACTGCTTGCGGACCGGGTCGAAGGTCCAGTTGGACGTCTCCGTGTCGACGAAGATGATCCGTGCGTCCGGGAACTGCTTGTCGTCGTCGGCCCAGACGTAGTAGTCGCCGTACGGTCCGTCCGGATCGGTACGTGACTGCTGGAACCAGTCGTGCTGATCGCTCGTGTGGTTCATGACGAAGTCGATGATCACGCGCATGCCGCGCTGGTGCGCGGCGTCCACGAACTCCACGAAGTCGGCGAGGTCGCCGAACTCGGGCAGCACGGCAGTGTGGTCGGAGACGTCGTAACCGCCGTCCCGCAGAGGGGACTTGAAGAACGGCGGCAGCCACAGGCAGTCGACGCCCAGCCACTGCAGATAGTCCAGCTTGGCGGTGAGGCCCTTGAGGTCACCGACGCCGTCCCCGTTGGAGTCCTGGAAGGAGCGGACGAGTACCTCGTAGAAGACGGCGCGCTTGAACCAGTCGGGGTCGCGGTCCTTGGCGGGAGTGTCCTCGAACAGGTCGTGGACAGGCTCATTGACGATCATGGCGTGGGTGACCCTCCGGTCGGCGGGGACGGTCGCAGGGCGACGATGTGCGCGGGTGTCACACCCGGCTCGAGACGCACGTAGAAGGCCCTGCCCCAGTGATAGGTGTCGCCGGTGAGCTCGTCGCGCACCGGCACGCTCTCGTGCCAGTCGAGGCCGAGACGCGGCATGTCCAACGAGACCGTGGCCTCCTGGGTGTGGTGAGGGTCGAGGTTGACGACCACGAGGACGACGTCCGGGCCCGACCGCTTGCTGTAGGCGATCAGTGCGTCGTTGTCGACGGAGTGGAAGTGCACGTCGCGCAGTTGCTGGAGCGCCGGATGGCGACGCCGGACCCGGTTGAGTGAGGTGATCAGGGGTGCGAGCGAGCGGCCCTCACGTTCCGCCGACTCCCAGTCCCTGGGCCTGAGTTCGTATTTCTCCGAGTCGTGGTACTCCTCGCTCCCGGGATGCGCCGGGGTGTTCTCGCACAGCTCGAAGCCCGCGTACACGCCCCAGGAGGGGGACAGCGTCGCGGCCAGCACGGCCCGGGCCTCGAAGGCGGGGCGCCCCCCGTCCTGGAGGTAACCGGGAAGAATGTCGGGCGTGTTCACGAAGAAGTTGGGGCGCATGTACGAGGAACTCTCGCCAGAGAGCTCGGTGACGTACTCGGTGAGCTCGCCCTTCGTGTTACGCCAGGTGAAGTAGGTGTACGACTGCTGGAAGCCGACCGAGGCCAGCGTGCGCATCATCGCGGGCCGGGTGAATGCCTCCGCCAGGAAGATCACGTCCGGGTCGGTGCGGTTCACGTCGGCGATCACCTTCTCCCAGAAGACGACCGGCTTGGTGTGCGGATTGTCGACCCGGAAGATCCGTACGCCGTGCTCCATCCAGAACCGCAGGATGCGCACGGTCTCGCGGACGAGCCCGCTCATGTCCTTGTCGAACGCGATGGGATAGATGTCCTGGTACTTCTTCGGCGGGTTCTCGGCATACGCGATCGACCCGTCCGGGCGGTGGTGGAACCACTCCGGGTGCTCGGTCACCCACGGGTGGTCCGGGGAGCACTGGAGCGCGAAGTCCAGCGCGACTTCCATCCGCAGCGTGCGTGCCGTCGAGACGAAGTGGTCGAAGTCCTCCAGCGTCCCGAGATCCGGGTGCACCGCGTCGTGGCCGCCGTCGGCCGAACCGATGGCCCAGGGCACTCCCGGGTCGCCGGCCCCCGGGGTGAGGCTGTTGTTGGGCCCCTTGCGGTGGGTGGTGCCGATCGGGTGGATCGGCGGGAGGTAGACGACGTCGAAACCCATCGCCGCCACGGCAGGAAGCCGCTCGGCGGCGGTGCGGAACGTGCCGCTCACCCACCTCGTGGCCGGCGGGGCGATCTCCGCCGTGACCGCAGGGCTCTTCTTCCGTGTGGCGGCGGAGGCCGTCTTCGCGGTCTTCGCGGCCCTCGGCTTCCGTGCCGGCTTCGCGGGCGCCACCGGCTCCCGCCGTGCGCCCTCCGAACGCGGGAACAGCTCGTACCAGGAGCCGTACAGGGCGCGCCGGCGCTCGACGGTCAGCGGCAGCGGCCGGGACGCGGTCACCAGCTCGCGCAGGGGATGGCGGCCGAGCGCCTCGTCCACCTCGGGGGCCAGTGCGGCGGCGAGCCGGGCAGCGGGGGAGCGGCCGGTGTCGCGCAGCGCGTCGACGGCGGCCAGCACGGCCTCGCGGCCGTCGTTCTTGGGCACGCCCTCGGCTGCGCGTGCGTAGAGCTCGGCCCCCTCGTCGAGGACGAGAGTGGTGTCGATGCCCACGGGGATCTTGATCTGTGCGGCCGTCCGCCACGTGGTGACGGGATCGCTCCACGCCTCGACGGTATACGTCCAGGCACCCTCGGAAGTCGGGGTGACGTCGGCGCCCCAGCGGTCGGTGCCGGGGGCGAGCTCGCGCATCCGCGTCCAGGGACCGGGCCGTCCGTTGTCGTCGCACAGGACGACGTTGGCGGCCACGGCGTCGTGGCCCTCGCGGAAGACTGTGGCGCTGACCTGGAAGGTCTCGCCCGCGACGGCTTTGGCCGGCCGTCTGCCGCAGTCGACGAGCGGAGTCACGTCCAGGACGGGAATGCGACCGATCATGGAATCACCTGGGGGTCGGAGCTCGGCATGCACGGTGCGCGACGTGGGCGTGAGGGGCTGACCGCGCGCGCCGCGATGGTGGGGTTGCGTCCTTTGTAGCTGCTCGGTCGTCGGCTGGCGGGCTGTGGGCATGGCCGCTCCTGTCCGCGTTCACTCGAATGGCACTCGAATGGCAGGTGCGCGGGGGATTCGGGCTCCGACCGGGGCACCTGAGGTGTGCAGCGCGGGACTGTTCCCCGGGGAGCCTTCCCACCGTTCTCGGGCGGCCAACCCGGCGGTGTGTTAACTCCTGGGTGCAACCGGTGCACACGCTCATGTCCGCGCGCCGGTCCCCCGGCAGTTTCGCGGGCACCTCCGAAGCCTTCCCTGGGATGCGGGGTGCCACAAGTGCACGTGAGGAGGGGAAATCAGCCATATCGCCCGTGACAGATGGGTACGGAACTGGCGCATCTGGCCGACGGGGCTGCCGAGGGTGAAAGGGCACCCGGGGCCCAGGTGACGGATGTGGCGTCAGAAACGGCAGAGGGAGGGCGCGCACGGTGCAACGCCGGGGACCGGGGCGGACGTGCCGGGCGGTCGTGGACCCACTGAGCCGCTCGCGCGCCGTGGTCGCGTACGGCGGCACCCCGCTACCGTCGAGGGTGACGGAGAGGACGTACACCGTCGTGCGTCCCCTCGGATCCGTACGTCCCCTGTAAAGGTGGGATACGTGAAGGCCATTCGTCGATTCACCGTGCGTCCCGTCCTCCCCGAACCCCTGCGACCGCTCAGCGACCTCGCCCGCAACCTGCGCTGGTCCTGGCACACCGACACCCAAGAGCTCTTCCTCGCGGCCGACCCCGAGGGCTGGCGGCCCGCGGGCGCCGACCCCGTCCGGCTGCTCGGTGCCGTCTCCGCCGCCCGACTCGCCGAGCTGGCCGGGGACCAGCCCTTCCTGGACCGCCTCACCGCGGTGTCCGAGGATCTCGGGGAGTACCTCCGCGGCCCGAGGTGGTATCAGAACCAGCTCTCCCAGGGCGCGGAGCTCCCCGAGGCCATCGCCTACTTCTCACCCGAATTCGGGGTGACCGCCGCCCTGCCGCAGTACAGCGGCGGGCTCGGCATCCTGGCGGGTGACCACCTGAAGGCCGCCAGCGACCTGGGTGTGCCCCTCATCGGGGTCGGCCTGCTCTACCGCCACGGCTACTTCCGGCAGAGCCTGTCCCGGGACGGCTGGCAGCAGGAGCACTACCCCGTACTCGACCCCAACGAGCTGCCGCTCACCCTCCTGCGGGAGACCGACGGCACACCCAGCCGGGTGGTGCTCGCCCTCCCCGGAGGCCGTTCGCTGTACGCCTCGGTCTGGCAGGCACAGGTCGGCCGGGTGCCCCTGCTGCTCCTCGACTCCGACGTCGAGGAGAACGCGCCGGGCGAGCGGGACGTCACCGACCGGCTCTACGGCGGTGGCAGCGACCACCGGCTGCTGCAGGAGATGCTGCTGGGCATCGGCGGGGTGCGCGCCGTGCGCACCTACTGCCGGCTGACCGGGCACCCGGCCCCCGAAGTGTTCCACACCAACGAGGGCCACGCCGGATTCCTCGGTCTGGAGCGGATCAGGGAACTCATCCAGACCGGACTGGACTTCGACGCGGCCATCGAGGTCGTGCGGGCCGGCGCGGTCTTCACCACCCACACTCCTGTCCCCGCCGGGATAGACCGTTTCGAACGCCAGCTCGTGGCCCGCCACTTCGGCGACGACGGCGAACTGCCCGGCGTCGCCGTGGACAAGGTCCTGCGCCTCGGCATGGAGACCTACGAGGGCGGGGAGCCCGGTCTCTTCAACATGGCGGTGATGGGGCTGCGGCTCGCGCAGCGTGCCAACGGCGTCTCCACGCTGCACGGTGCCGTCAGCCGGGAGATGTTCTCCGGGCTGTGGCCGGGATTCGATCCCTCCGAGGTGCCGATCACCTCCGTGACCAACGGTGTGCACGCGCCGACGTGGGTCGCGCCCGAGGTTCTGCGCGTCGGATCCGGCACCTTCGCCTCCGAACGGGCGCAGAACGCCCTCGCCGGGGCCGAGGTCGGCACGGCTGACGGCACCGGGGGAGACACGCCCGGGCACGGGAGCGACGTGACCACCGTCCCCGACCGCGAGATCTGGGACCTGCGCAGGGGGCTGCGCGAACAGCTCGTCACCGAGGTGCGCACGCGTCTGCACGCCTCGTGGCGCCGCCGGGGCGCGGGCACCGCCGAGCTCGGCTGGATCGACGACGTCCTCGACCCCGACGTGCTGACCATCGGCTTCGCCCGACGGGTCCCCTCGTACAAGCGCCTGACGCTCATGCTCCACGACCGCGACCGGCTGCGGGAGCTGCTGCTCCACCCGACGCGCCCCATCCAGATCGTCGTCGCCGGCAAGGCGCACCCCGCCGACGACGGCGGCAAGCGGCTGATCCAGGAACTGGTGCGGTTCTCCGACGACCCGCGGGTGCGCCACCGCATCGTCTTCCTGCCGGACTACGGCATGGGCATGGCGCAGAAGCTCTACCCGGGCTGCGACGTCTGGCTCAACAACCCGCTGCGTCCCCTGGAGGCGTGCGGGACCAGCGGGATGAAGGCGGCGCTGAACGGCTGCCTGAACCTGTCCGTGCGCGACGGGTGGTGGGACGAGTGGTTCGGGTCCGACTTCGGCTGGGCGATCCCCACCGCCGACGGCTCCGCCACCGGCGAGGACCGGCGCGACGAGCTGGAGGCCAACGCCCTCTACTCGCTCATCGAGGACCGCGTCGCCCCGCGCTTCTACGACCGCAACGCCGAGGACCTGCCCGAGCGGTGGATCGAGATGGTCCGCAGCACACTGGTCACCCTGGGGCCCAAGGTCCTCGCCGGACGCATGGTGCGTGAGTACGTGGAGCGGCTCTACGCCCCCGCGGCCCGGGCCCGCCGGGCACTGGAACCCGCGGCCGCCCGGGAGCTCGCAGCCTGGAAGTCCAGGACCCGCGCGGCCTGGCCACAGGTCGCCGTCGACCATGTGGAAGCCGCGGCCGACACGGTCGTCGGCGAGTCGGCGGAGCTCGGGTCCACCCTTGCGCTCCGGGTCCGGGTGACCCTGGGCGGTCTCGACCCGGACGACGTGGAGGTGCAGGTCGTCGCCGGGCGGGTCGACTCCGGTGACGCGATCGCGGAGGCCCGGACGTATCCGCTGAAGCCTGCGGGCGGTCACGACCTGGAGGGCCGCTGGCTCTACGAGGGCCCGCTCGCCCTCGACCGCACCGGCCCGTACGGATACACCGTGCGCGTCCTGCCCTCGCACCCGCTGCTCGCTTCGGGCGCGGAGCTCGGCCTCGTCGCGGTGCCGAACGCGTCCACGGGCGACGGCGGAGGGGTGCTCCTGCGCTGACGTCCCCGCTCCCGGTGGGCCCGGCGTGGGTGCGGCGCCGGGCCCACCGCTGTGCCCTGTGGCCCCACCGAACGACCGGCAGGGGTTTTTTCGCCGTGACCTCGCTAACATGACAGCCCTGCCGGTGCTGCCCAGCAGCCACCGACGTGACGAGCGAGGCGTTCCCCCGGACGCGAGTGGAGGTCAGCACGGTGAACGGCGGCGGAGGCCGAGCGAGACGCCTGACCCGTCGGCCGGCCGCCCAGGGGGGTGTCTCCCGGCGGCTGCACATCCGTCAGTCCGAGCCAGGGTCCCTGCGTGGTGACCGTTTCACCTCCGCGGTCCGGATGCGGTGGCTCAACGCGGCGAGCACCCGGATCGGTACGACCCTCGACCTGGAGCGGACGGCCGAGGAGCTGGCAGCCTTCAGCGTCCCCAGACTGGCCGACGGCGCGGCCGTGGATCTGCTGGAGTCCGTGCTGCGCGGCGAGGAGGGTGAGCGCGTCACCGGCGCGGCGGTCCCCGTCACCCGCGCCATGGCGGTCCGGGCGATCGACTCGCTGAAGGGTCTCGAACCGTCACCCGTCGGTGAGGTGGTCGACCGCAGGGAGCGGCGCGAGACGCTGCTGACCACCGAGTGCCTGCGCAACGGCCGGCCCGTACTGGTCAGCCGGATGACGCCGCGGGACTACGACCGCGTCACCCCCACCACGAGCGCCGCGGTGGCCATGAGGCGCCAGGGTGTCCACAGCTACATGGCCGTGCCCCTGATCGCGCGCGGTGTCCTGCTGGGCTCCGCCGACTTCGTGCGCGCGGGGGACAGCCCGCCCTTCAACCGCGCGGATCTGGACCTGGCCGGGCAGCTGGCCTCCATGGCCGCCGTCTTCATAGACAACGCGCGGCTCTACGGGCGGGAGCGCGAGCACGTCGTCTCGCTCCAGCGCTCCCTGCTCCCGCGTGCCACCCCCCGTACGCCGGGACTGCGGGTGCACGCCCACTACGCGCCCGCCGTCGACGCGCACGGGGTGGGCGGCGACTGGTACGACGTGGTGGCGCTGCCCGGCGGCCGCACGGCGCTGGTCGTCGGTGACGTCACCGGCCACGGTCTGCCCGCCGCGGCCACCATGGGCCGGCTGCGGACCGTGGCCCGCACCCTCATGACGCTGGACATCGCGCCCGACCGGGTGCTGGCCAGGCTGGACCTCGCGACCCGTGACCTGGAGGACGACCAGGTCGCCACCTGCCTGTGCGCGGTGTACGACCCCGCGGACTCCAGCTACACGATCGCGAGCGCGGGGCATCCGCCGCCGCTGCTGGTGGACGCCGGGGGCACGGCCCGCTATCTCGACGTACCGGTCGGGGCGCCGCTGGGAGCGGGAGTCATCCCGTACGACCCGCTGCGGCTGCGCGGCCCGGTCGGCGGCAGACTCGTGCTGTACACCGACGGGCTGATCAAGACACGGACCGACGACGTGGACGTGCAGCTGGAGACGCTCCGTACGTCCGTCGCCGTGATGCCCCCCGAACTGCTCGACTCCGGGAAGCCGTTGACCTGCCCCAGACAGGACGACGGCCGGTTCGACGAAGCGGTGCTGCTCGTAGCCGGGGGCCATGAGCTGCCGGCCGATGTCCGGCTGAGGGAGTGGGACCTGCCCACGGAGGGGAACCCCGCCTCCACGGCCCGCAAGCTCGTCACCGAGCAGCTCGCCCTGTGGGGTCTCGACGATCTCGCGGACGTGACGGAACTGGTCGTCAGTGAGCTGGTCGGCAACGCCCTGCGGTACGGCGGCGGGCCCGGCCGGCTCAGACTCCTGCGCGACGAGCGACTGGTGGTGGAGCTCGCCGACACCGGGCCCGACCTGCCGCAGATCCAGCACGCCGACGTCAGCGACGAGGGCGGCCGGGGACTCCAGCTCATCAACCTGCTGTGCCGGAGCTGGGGTTCGTGCCGCACGGCGACCGGCAAGGTGGTCTGGGCCGAGCAGAACATCCCCGACTGAGCGCGGGACGACCCGGGGAAGCGTGCTCCCCCGGGCCGTCGGACGTCCTCCGCGCCGTCCGGGGACGCCTTGTCAGGCGCCCCCGGGCGGTGCTCAGAAGGTCAGCTTGACGCTGTTGAAGGTGCCGGTGTCGCCGGAGTAGACGTCCTGGATCCTGAGGTTCCAGGTGCCGTTGGCCACCTCGGACGAGGCGTTGACCGTGTAGGTCGCCACCACGTTGTCCGCGGAGTCGCTGGACGAGGAGTTCTTCAGCCGGTACGCCGTCCCGTCCGGGGCGACCAGGTCGAGGACGAGGTCACCGCGGTAGGTGTGCGTGATGTTGACCGCCACCGACAGGGTGCTCGGTGCGTTGCCGGTGAGGCCGGTGACGGCGACCGGGATGTTGGTGGTGCTGCGGTCGGGGAGAGCCTTCACGGTCGTGTTCTGGAAGACCTTGCCACCCGGGTCCGGGTCGCCGCCGGGGCGCGAGCCCACGGCGATGCCGGCCCAGGCGTTGGCGACCGCGGTGTACTCGGCGCTGGTGGCGCCGTACAGCTCGGTGGCCACGGCCAGGGTGCCCGTGCGGGCCGCGGCGTAGTTCGTCGTGGAGGTGAACTTCGTGGTGAGCGCCTTGAACCAGATCTGCAGCGCCTTGTCCCGGCCGATGCCGGTCACCGGAAGGCCGTCCGATGTCGGGGAGTTGTAGGACACCCCGTTGACGGTCTTGGCGCCGCTGCCCTCGGAGAGCAGGTAGAAGAAGTGGTTGGCCGGGCCCGAGGAGTAGTGGACGTCGACCCCGCCGATGCCGGAGTACCAGTAGTCCTTGGACGCGCCGTCCTTGCTCGGCTTGTCCATGTAACGCAACGGCGTGCCGTCGCCGTTGATGTCGATCTTCTCGCCGACGAGGTAGTCGCCCGGGTCGGTGGCGGTGTTGGAGTAGAACTCCACACCCGCCGCGAAGATGTCCGACGTGGCCTCGTTGAGGCCGCCCGACTCGCCGCTGTAGTTGAGACCGGCGGTGTTGGAGGTGACGCCGTGCGTCATCTCGTGGGCAGCCACGTCCAGCGAGGTCAGGGGCGCGAGGTTGCCGCTGCCGTCGCCGTACGTCATGCAGAAGCAGCTGTCGGACCAGAACGCGTTGACGTAGTTGTTGCCGTAGTGCACACGCGAGTACGCGCCGACTCCGTCACCCCGGATGCCGGTGCGCCCCATGACGTTCTTGTAGAAGTCCCACGTCTCCGCGGCGCCGTAGTGCGCGTCGGCCCCGGCGGTCTCGGTGTTGGACGCGCTGCCGTTGCCCCAGACGTCGTCCGGACCGGAGAACAGAGTCCCGGTGCCGGACGTGCCGCGGTTCAGGTTGTACGTCTTGTGGCTGCCGCGCGCGGTGTCGGTCAGGTTGTACGAGCTGCCGGAGCCGGAGGTCCCCAGCGTGACCGTGCCGCTGTACTGCGTGTTGCCGGTGCCGTTCTCGATGGCCTGCCACTCGAACAGCTTCGCGCCCGACGAGGCGTCGGTGATGACGTGCAGCTCGTTCGGCGTGCCGTCGTGCTGGAGGCCGCCGACGACGGTCTCGTACGCGAGCTGCGGGGTGCCCTTCGCCGCCCAGACCACCTTGCGCGGGGCCTTGCTCGCCTCGGTGCTCTTCGAGCCGTCGGCCCTGGCCGCGGTAAGAGCCTGCTTCTCAGCGGCGGCCGGCGCGACGTCCGCCGCGGTGCCGACAGCCTCCAGCTGTGCTCCGGTCGCCTTCGACGCCTTGGTGACGCCCTCGGTCTTCCCGGCCTTGGACTCGGCCACGACGAGGTCGCCACCGAGGACAGGGAGCCCGTCGAGCGTGCGCTCGTAGCGGGTGTGCGTGGTGCCGTCGACATCCTTGACGACATCCCGTACCACGAGCTTCTCCGTCGACCCGAGGCCGAGCTCCTTGGCGGTGGCCGCCTTGGTGGAGTTGGCCTCCCGGAGCAGTTCGGCGCGCTGGGCGGGGGAGAGCTTCGCGGGCAGCGCGCCGGGGTCGGCGCCCTTCACCGCGGCGGCGGGGGCTGCGGTGGCGCTTTTGGGGGCGGCCGTTGCGGCACCGCCCTGCATTCCGACGGCGAGGAGGGCGGCTGCGGCTATCAGAGCGCCGGTCGCGGTGGCACGACGGCTGGGGGTGGGTCTCACGCGGACTCCTTCTGCGAGGGGGGTCACGGCCGACTGGGTGAGCCGACCGGCAGAGCAGGCGGTGCGCGGAACGGGGGAAGAGTGTCAGCAGAAACGTGTGCGTGTCAGGACCGCGTCAACACATTGGCCGGAAGTCGTCCGTTGCCGGAAGTGCCGTGTTCGTTAAGCGGACGTTTCGCCGTGTGTCATACCGGTGCTGTAGTGGGGGTGCCGGGATGCCGACGGGCCGGAAATCGCGGGATGGCTTGAGATTTCGTTCGAATTCGCGATGTTCGAACAGAGATGCCTGCGGGAGGTGCGGAAACGGCGTCGGGACGGCGCGGAACTGTGGCCAGTTCCGCGCCGTCCCGAACGGTCACTCAGGATGCACCGAAGGGGCGCCGGAACCGCGGCCGCGCGTGCCGGGTGCGGACCGCACCCGGCACAGCCGTCACGCCAGGCTCTCGCGCCACGCGCGGTGCAGGCCCGCGAACCGACCGGTCCCTCCGATGAGATCGGCCGGGGCGCCGTCCTCCACCACGCGCCCCTGCTCCATGACCAGTACCCGGTCGGCGATCTCCACGGTCGACAGGCGGTGCGCGATCACCACCGCCGTGCGCCCGTGCAGCACGGTGTCCATCGCCCGCTGCACCGCGCGCTCGCCGGGTACGTCGAGCGAACTCGTCGCCTCGTCCAGGATCAGCACAGCCGGATCCGCAAGCAACGCCCTTGCGAAGCCGACCAGTTGGCGCTGTCCGGCAGAGATGCGGCCACCCCGCTTCCGGACGTCGGTGTCGTAGCCGTCGGGCAGGGCGCTGATGAAGTCGTGCGCCCCGATCGCCTTGGCCGCGTGCTCGATCTCCTCGGGGGTCGCGTCAGGCCGGCCGATCGCGATGTTCTCGGCGATCGTCCCGGAGAACAGGAACGCCTCCTGGGTCACCATGACCACGCCACGGCGTAGTTCGTCGGTGGCCAGATCGCGCAGATCGGTCCCGTCGAGCAGCACCCGGCCCTGCGTCGGGTCGTAGAAGCGCGCCAGCAGTTTGGCGAGCGTCGACTTGCCCGCGCCCGTCGAGCCGACCACAGCCACGGTCTGGCCCGCCGGGATCGTCAGGCCGAAGCGCGGCAGGACCTCGCCACCGGTCCGGTAAGCGAACCGCACCCCGTCGAAGGTCACCTCGCGGCCCGGGTGCTCACCGGCCGAGGGCGGCAGCGACTTCGGGGCGAGCGGTTCGGGGACCGTGGGCGTCTGGGCCAGCAGGCCGGCGACCTTCTCCAGTGAGGCCGCCGCCGACTGGAAGGAGTTGAGGAACATCGCGAGCCGGTCGATCGGGTCGTAGAGCCTGCGCAGGTAGAGCACCGCCGCGGCGAGTACGCCCAGCGCCAGCGTGCCCGACGCCACCCGGTAGGCGCCCCACAGGACCATGCCGGCCACCGCCGTGTTGGCGACGAGCCGGGACCCGACGACGTAACGGGCCATCTCCAGCAGGGCGTCGCCGTTCGTGCGCTCGTGGCGGTGGTTGAGCACCGCGAAGTCCCGGTCGTTGACGCGCTCCCGGCGGAAGGCCTGCACGGGACGGATCCCGTTCATCGTCTCGGCGAACTTCACGATGACCGCGGCGATCGCCGACGAGCGGGCCGAGTAGGCCTTGGCGGCCCGTCGCCGGTAGCTCCGCACCAGCAGGTACAGGGGGGCGAAGGAGGCCACCGCGATGGCACCGATACCGAGGTCGAGCCAGAGCAGAAGCAGCGAGATCGACACGAACGAGAGGATGACGCCGATCAGTTCCTGGAGGCCTTCGCTGAGCAGTTCGCGCAGGGACTCCACGTCCGTGGTCGAGCGCGAGATCAGCCGGCCCGACGTGTAGCGCTCGTGGAAGTCCACACTCAGCGCCTGAGCGTGCCGGAAGATCCGGCCGCGCAGATCCAGCAGCACGTCCTGGTTGATCCGCGCGGCCGCCCGGATGAAGGCGTACTGCATGATCCCCGCGGCCAGCGAGCACAGCGCGTACCCGGCTCCGACGGCGGCCAGCGGGCCGTAGTCGTGGTCCCGGAACGCGGGCACGCCGCTGTCGATGGCGTACGCCACCAGCAGCGGACCCGCCTGCACGGCCGCCTGCTGGACCAGCAGGAGGAGGGAGGCCACCACCACCCTGGCCCGCATCGGGCCGAGCAGGGACATCAGCAGCGCGCGGGTGGCGCCCCTGGGTGCCGGCAGGGAGTCACCCTCGAAGGCGTCGTCCTCTCCCGGCGCCCGTCCGGACTCATCGCCGGGCAGGCCGTCGCCGGCCAGGGCGGGGCCGTCGGCAGTCGTACTGGTCATCGGGCGCCGCCCTCCTCGGGGACGAGAACACCGGCGCCGTCACGGGCACCGGACATCAGCCAGGCGTACTCCGCGCTGGTCCGCAGGAGTTCCTGATGGGTGCCCACGGCACTGATCCGGCCCTCCGACAGGAGCGCCACCCGGTCCGCGAGCATCACGGTCGACGGGCGGTGGGCGACGACCACGGCCGTCGTCTCCGCCAGGACCCGCCGCAGGGCCGCCTCCACCAGGGTCTCCGTGTGCACGTCCAGGGCGGAGAGGGGGTCGTCGAGCACGAGGAACCGGGGTCTGCCCACCACGGCACGGGCCAGCGCGAGGCGCTGCCGCTGGCCGCCGGAGAGACTCAGCCCCTGCTCCCCGACCGGGGTGTCGACGCCCTGCGGGAGGTCGTCGACGAAGCCGGCCTGGGAGACCGCCAGTGCGCGGCGCAGGTCCTGTTCGCCCGCGTCCTGTGCTCCCATCAGCACGTTCTCCCCGACCGTGGCCGAGAAGAGGGTCGGTTCCTCGAAGGCCACCGACACCAGCTCGCGCAGCCTGGGGCGTTCCATGAGGGCGATGTCCTCACCGTCCAGCAGGATCCGGCCGGCGGTCACGTCATGGAGCCGTGGGACGAGCGCCGTCAGGGTCGTCTTGCCGGAACCCGTCGCCCCCACCAGGGCCATCGTCTCGCCGGGACGGATCCGCAGGTCGATCCGGGCGAGCACGGGCGGGGAACCGGGTCCGGCGTCGGGGTAGCGGAACTCCACCCCCTCGAAGACGATGCCCTCCCGTCCGTCACCGGCCTTTCCCGAGGCGCCGTCCGGCACCTGGGGCTCCGGCTCCTCCGCGACGTCCATCACCTCGAAGAAGCGGTCGGCGGCAGTGGCCGACTCCTGGCTCATCGCCAGCAGGAACCCGATCGACTCGACCGGCCAGCGCAACGCGAGGGCGGTCGACAGGAACGCCACCAGCGTCCCGGCCGACAGCCGGCCGTCCGCCACCTGCACCGTGCCGAGCACCAGCGCCGCTCCGATGGCCAGCTCGGGGATTGCGGTGATGAGGGCCCAGATCCCGGCGAGCAGCCTCGCCTTGCCGAGCTCCGTGCCGCGCAGCCGCTGGGCGAGCGTGCGGAAGGCCAGCGCCTGGCTGCGGTTCCGGCCGAAGCCTTTGACGATTCGGATGCCGAGCACGCTCTCCTCGACGACCGTCGTGAGGTCACCGACCTGGTCCTGGGCCTTGCGGGCGACGACCGCGTACTTCGTCTCGAAGAGCGAGCAAAGGATCATCAGCGGGACCGCGGGCACCAGCAGTACCAGTCCCAGGGACCAGTCCTGGGCGAACAGGATGACGAAACCGGCCAGGATCGTGGCCCCGTTGACCAGCAGGAAGGTCAGCGGGAAGGCCAGGAACATCCGCATCAGCATGAGGTCCGTCGTGCCGCGCGAAAGCAGCTGCCCCGAGGGCCAGCGGTCGTGGAAGGCCACGGGCAGTCGCTGCAGATGGCGGTAGAGGTCCGCGCGCATGGCCGCCTCGACACCCGCCAGCGGCCGGGCCACGAGCCACCGCCTCAGCCCGAACAGCCCTGCCTCCAGAATCCCCAGCAGCAGCAGCCAGAGCGCCCCCAGCCACACGCCGCCCGGGTCGCGCCGGGCGACAGGCCCGTCCACCATCCACTTCAGCACCAGGGGGATGACCAGGGTGAGACAGGAGGCCAGAACCGCCACGAGGGCGGCGCTGGCCCAGCGCATGCGCACCGGCCGGACATAGGGCCACAGTCGCAGGAGGGAGCGCACGGCGGACCGGTCCGTGGGCTCTGCAGGTTTTTCGGGCATCAGGAGTGAGCCTAAGGTTCACCACTGACATCGCCCACCTGGTTTTCCGGTCACTCCGTCCGGTCGCAGCGCCGCATCAACCGATCGGCCGATGTGGTCCGAGCGCGTCGGCGGATGCCGGCGCGGGCCGCCCGCAGGAACCCTTGCGGGCATGGCAATCATCGAAGTGCACGGTCTCCACAAGGCCTACGGGGGACGGTCCGTGGTCGCCGGTCTGGACCACCGCCGCCGACCGTCACGAGCTCACCCGGCTGCTCGGCGCCCAGCTGCAGGAGAGCGAGCTCCGGCCCGAACTGACCGTGCGGGAGGCGCTCGAGCTCTACAGCGCGTTCTACCGGGCGCCCGTCGACCGGCGTGCGCTCGCGGGGCGCCTGGGGCTGGACGGCCATCTGGACCGCACCGCGCCGCGGCCGTCGCAGTCGCCTACGAGCGCGGCATCCTCGGCTGAGCCCCCTCACTCCGTCACCCGCAGCAGCAGCACCGACCTGCCCGGCACGGTGAGTACGGCGCCGCCGGTATGGAGCGTCCCCGGGGCGGTGGACTGCTCCTCGCGCGAGGTGTCCAGGACCAGTTCGTAGGCCTGCGCCCAGGGCGGCCCCGGAAGCCGGAAGTCGCACGTGCGGTGGTCGGCGTGCAGGACCGCCAGGAAGCTGTCGTCGGTGATCTGCGCGCCTCGGGCGTCACGGCCCGGGATGTCGCGCCCGGACAGGTAGAGGCCGAGCGTCGCCGCGGGGGCGTACCAGTCGGCCTCGGTCATCTCCTCACCCCGCGAGGTGAACCACGCGAGGTCCCGCAGCCCGTCCGGGGCCTGGGGTGTCCCGGCGAAGAACGCGCGCCGCCGCAGCACCGGATGCCTGTGGCGCAGGGACAGCACCCGGGCGGTCAGCTCGGTGAGCTGCCGCCACTCGGGCCGCTCCAGCAGGGACCAGTCCAGCCAGCTGACCTCGTTGTCCTGGCAGTAGGCGTTGTTGTTGCCCCCCTGTGTACGCCCCATCTCGTCACCGGCGACGAGCATCGGTACCCCGGTCGACAGGAGGAGCGTGGTCAGGAGGTTGCGCAGTTGCCCGCGGCGCAGGGTGTTGACTTCCGGGTCGTCGGTCTCGCCCTCGGCCCCGCCGTTCCAGGAGCGGTTGTCGTTCGTCCCGTCGCGGTTGCCCTCGCCGTTGGCCTCGTTGTGCTTCCGCTCGTAGCTGACCAGGTCGCGCAGGGTGAAACCGTCATGTGCGGTGACGAAGTTGACGGAGGCGTACGGGCGCCTGCCTCCCCAGGCGTAGAGGTCGCTCGACCCGGTGAGCCGGTAGCCGATGTCGCGCACGTCGGGCAGCGCGCCTCGCCAGAAGTCCCGTACGGCGTCACGGTAGCGGTCGTTCCACTCGGTCCACAGCGGCGGGAAAGCACCCACCTGATAGCCGCCGTTCCCGACGTCCCACGGTTCGGCGATCAGCTTGACCCGGCGCAGCACCGGGTCCTGGGCGATCACGGCGAGGAAAGGGGAGAGCATGTCGACGTCGTGCATCGAGCGGGCGAGTGCCGCCGCCAGGTCGAAGCGGAAGCCGTCCACGCCCATCTCCGTCACCCAGTAGCGCAGGGAGTCGGTGATCAGGCGGAGCACCTGCGGCTGCACCACGTGCAGGGTGTTCCCGCAGCCCGTGTAGTCCGCGTAGCGGCGCGCGTCCTGGGAGAGGCGGTAGTAGCCGCGGTTGTCGATGCCGCGCAGGGACAGCATCGGGCCGAGCTCGCCCGCCTCCGCGGTGTGGTTGTAGACCACGTCGAGGATGACCTCGATCCCGGCGTCGTGCAGGGCGCGCACCATCTGCTTGAACTCGCCGACCTGCTGGCCGGTGGTGCCGCTCGCCGCGTAGCCGGCGTGCGGGGCGAAGTAACCGATCGAGTTGTAGCCCCAGTAGTTGTGGAGTCCGCGCCGCAGCAGGTGGTCCTCGTGGGCGAACTGGTGGACCGGGAGCAGCTCGACTGCCGTCACGCCGAGGCGCCTGAGGTGATCGATGGCCGCGGGGTGGGCGAGCCCGGCGTAGGTGCCGCGCAGTTCCGGCGGGATGCCCGGGTGGAGCTTGGTGAAGCCGCGCACGTGCAGTTCGTAGATGACCGAGTCCGCCCACGGGGTCTTCGGCCGGCGGTCCTCGGCCCAGTCGTCGTCGTCGTGGACCACGACGGCCTTGGGCACGAAGGGCGCGGAGTCGCGGTCGTCGCGCACGGTGTCGGCGACGTGCTGGTCGGGCCAGTCCCTCACGTGGCCGTACACCTCGGGCGGCAGGGTGAAGGAGCCGTCCACGGCGCGGGCGTACGGATCGAGGAGGAGCTTCGCCGCGTTCCAGCGGGCTCCGGTCCAGGGGTCCCACCGGCCGTGCACCCGGTAGCCGTACCGCTGTCCCGGGCGCACCCCGGGGACGAAGCCGTGCCAGATCTCGTGGGTCAGCTCGGTCAGCGGCAGCCGGGTCTCGTGTCCCCGCTCGTCGAAGAGGCAGAGCTCGACGGCCTCCGCACCGCCGGCCCAGAGAGCGAAGTTGGTGCCCGCCACACCGTCGGGTCCGACCCGGAAGCGTGCGCCCAACGGCATAGGGGCACCCGGCCATACGGGTGGTTCGTCGGGACCGTTCCTCAGGGCCGGTCCGGTCGCCATGACCCTCCCTGCCGTACGCGGCGTTTCCTCCTGCTCGGCTGTGCTCGACATCCTCAGCCTCCTGCGGCTCGTCGGAACGGCCACCCGCAGAAGGAGTCCGCCGCGTCCCGGCGGCGGCCTTCCTGATGGTGTCCTCACCCCTTGTTCTGCCCACCGGGGACCCCGCACTCACGTTTCCCCCGGCCGACCCCTGTCGTTGGGGGAGCGTGAACCACGTAGCGAAGAGAGCACGGGCGGGTTCGACCGCCGTGCTGACATGGGCAGGACTGTTCACCGTGCTGGCCGTACTGACCGGCTGCACCGGCACGTCGTCGTTCTTCGGTGACGACCGATCACCGGGGGACGCCATCCGGATCGTCCCCAAGGACGGCGCCGCGAACGTCGGCGCGGACAGCCCGCTGGAGGTGACCGTCACCGACGGGCGCCTCGAACGGGTCAAGGTCACACGGATCGAGGACGCGGAGAACCAGGAGGTGGCCGGCCGGATCGCCGGTGACGGCCGTTCCTGGGCTCCCAGGGAGGACGGTTACCGGCTCGGCCTGGCCGGGAAGTACAGCGTCGAGGCGGTAGCGGTGGACGGGGACGGTCACCGCTCCGCCCGTAGCACCACCTTCACCACCCTGGTCCCCAAGGACCGTTTCATCGGCTACTTCAAGCCGGAGAACCGGTCAACCGTCGGTACCGGGATGATCGTCTCCTTCGACTTCAGCCGGCCGGTCACCGACCGGGCCGCCGTCGAGAAGGCCATCCGGATCACCACGGAGCCCGAGGTGGAGGTGGCCGGCCACTGGTTCGGGAAGAACCGTCTCGACTTCCGCCCGGCCGGTTACTGGGAGCCGGGTACCGAGGTCACCGTCGACGTCGGCCTGCGGGACGTCGAGGGCGCCCCCGGTGTCTACGGCAGCCAGCGCAAGAAGGTGAGCTTCCGGGTGGGCCGTTCCCAGACGTCCGTGGTGGACGTCAGGGAGCACACGATGGAGGTGCGCCGCGACGGCGAGCTCGTCAGCTCCGTACCGATCACGGCGGGCGCCGAGAAGACGACGACGTACAACGGGAAGATGGTCGTCTCCGAGCTGCACGACGTGACCAGGATGAACGGCGACACGGTCGGTTTCGGCGGAGAGTACGACATCAAGGACGTGCCCCATGCCATCCGGTTGACGAAGTCGGGCACCTTCCTGCACGGCAACTACTGGGAGTCCCCCGACATCTTCGGTTCGGAGAACACCAGTCACGGCTGTATCGGGCTGCGCGACGTGAAGGGCGGCGGCTCGGACACCCCGGCCGGATGGTTCTTCGAGCGGACGCTCGTGGGCGACGTGGTCGAGGTCGTCAACTCCCCCGACCGGACCGTCGCGCCGGACAACGGCCTCGGCGGATGGAACCTCGACTGGGCCCGGTGGAAGGCGGGTTCCGCGCTGCGCTGACCCCCCGTCCGACCTGCGCAGGTCCCGGAGAACGGCTCTCCGGGACCACCGGGCCGCGCCGCGGTCCGACTTGGGACTGAACGGTGACAGTCCGGGGAACTCCTCGCCACGCGCGGTGTGATTATCTAGCGCTGGCGTGCATGTACAGCGCGCGGGGGTGCGGGCCGTGGCGGGGCCAGGGCCGTGCGAGGGGAGACGACAACAATGAACGGGCAGCCGATATCGGGGGCAGGATCCGGCGCGGGCGGGGAACGGCGTGGGCGCGTGGCCCCCGGACTCCTCCCGCTGGTACTGGGCGCGCTGCTGTTGCTGGTGACCGCGTGCGGTGGCAACGGGACCACCGGCAAAACCGAGGGCAAGGGAGCGCGCGCCGAGGTGGACGACACCAGCGCCTCGCAGGCGGTGGTGACCGTCGCGCCCAAGGACGGCGCCGACGACGTGGCGACCAGCGGCGCGCTGAAGGTCTCGGCCGCACAGGGCAAGCTGAGCACCGTGAAGGTCGCCGACCTCAAGGGCAAGGAGGTCGGGGGCAAGATCGCGGCGGACGGCCTGACCTGGGCACCCGACCGTCATCTGGCCGCCGCCACCAAGTACACGGTGCACGCGGTCGCCAAGGACGCCAAGGGCCGCCAGTCGGCCAAGGACACCACCTTCACGACGCTGGTCCCGCAGAACACCTTCATCGGGCAGTACACCCCCGAGGACGGGTCGACCGTCGGCGTCGGGATGCCGGTGTCGATCCACTTCACCCGGGGCATCACCGCCCCCGAGGCCGTCGAGAAGGCCGTCAGCGTGACGGCCGAGCCGGCCGTGGCGGTCGAGCCGCACTGGTTCGGCAACGACCGCCTCGACTTCCGTCCGGAGAAGTACTGGGCGGCGGGCACGAAGGTGACCCTGCGCCTCGACCTCGACGGTGTCGAGGGCCGGCCCGGGGTCTACGGCAAGCAGGCCAAGACCGTGAAGTTCACGATCGGCCGCAGCCAGGTCTCCACGGTCGACGCGAGGTCGCACCGGATGAAGGTGGTCCGGGACGGCAGGCAGATCAAGGACATCCCGATCTCCGCGGGCGCCCCGGCGACGACCACGTACAACGGCCAGATGGTCATCAGCGAGAAGCTCAAGGTGACCCGGATGAACGGCGACACCGTCGGTTTCGGTGGTGAGTACGACATCAAGGACGTCCCGAACGCGATGCGTCTGTCGACCTCGGGCACCTTCATCCACGGCAACTACTGGGGAGCGTCGGGCATCTTCGGCTCCACCAACACCAGCCACGGCTGCGTCGGGCTGCGGGACGTGCGCGGTGGGTGGGACAGCAAGACCCCCGCCGCGTGGCTCTTCGACAACTCGCTGATCGGCGACGTCGTGATCGTGAAGAACTCCAGGGACAAGGTGATCCAGCCGGACAACGGCCTCAACGGCTGGAACATGGACTGGGCGGAGTGGACCGAGTAGGTCTGACCCGTACGGCGGAAGTGAAGCGGGCCCGGTGCTGTGACCAACAGCACCGGGCCCGCCCGCGTTAGCCGCGGTTAACCTGCTTCCCATGACCGTAACCCTCGAAGTAAGCGACAACGTCGGCACGATCCGGCTGGACCGTCCGCCGATGAACGCCCTGGACGTCGCCGTCCAGGACCGGCTGCGCGAGCTCGCGCAGGAGGCGACCCGGCGTGACGACGTGCGGGCCGTCGTCCTCTACGGCGGCGAGAAGGTGTTCGCGGCCGGAGCGGACATCAAGGAGATGCAGGCGATGGACCACGCGGCGATGGTCGTGCGGTCCAGGGCCCTTCAGGAGTCCTTCACGGCCGTGGCGCGCATCCCCAAGCCCGTCGTCGCCGCGGTCACCGGCTATGCCCTGGGCGGCGGTTGCGAGCTGGCGCTCTGCGCCGACTTCAGGATCGCCGCTGACAACGCCAAGCTCGGCCAGCCGGAGATCCTCCTCGGGCTTATCCCCGGCGCCGGCGGCACCCAGCGCCTGGCCCGCCTGGTCGGCCCTTCCCGGGCCAAGGACCTGATCTTCACCGGCCGCCAGGTCAAGGCCGAAGAGGCCCTGGCGATCGGCCTGGTGGACCGGGTGGTGCCCGCCGCGGAGGTCTACGAGCAGGCCAGAGCCTGGGCCGCCGGACTCGCGCAGGGGCCCGCGCTGGCGCTGCGGGCGGCCAAGGAGTCCGTGGACGCGGGGCTGGAGACCGACATCGACACCGGGCTCACGATCGAGCGGAACTGGTTCGCGGGCCTGTTCGCCACGGAGGACCGGGAGCGGGGCATGCGCAGCTTCGTGGAGGAGGGGCCGGGCAAGGCCGAGTTCTCCTGATCGAACGCCGGTTGCGTACACCGGGGCGCGCATTCATCCGTGCGGGCGGATTAGCTGGACCTTAAGGCAACCTTAAGGTCCAGCGCTCGAACCGTCCGTGCAATTACCCGGCCATCCGGCGTCCGTGCTGGTCGAAGTGGCTGCAGGGGTGCCCGTACTGCCTCTGGCATATGCCGGAGAACCAACCCGGAATGACTGGTTCCGGGAAAGGGATTCCGTCGGAACGGTCACGGAGAGCGTGCGGTGCGGCCATGATGGTGGGCATGGCGGGCCTGGAGGGTGTGGAACAGCCGCGACCGCGCAGCAGTGCGACCGCGGCGCGCTGGACGTCTGCTGTCGATGACGAACAGGCGTTCAAAGCACTGGAGTTGTTCGGTAATCCGACGGACGGCGAGGTGGTGCTGCCCTCCCGCCCGGAGTCCGCGGCGACGGCCCGTCGCATCACCTCGTGCGTGATGCTGCGCCAGTGGCAGCTTCCGCCGCAGACCGTCGAACACGGTGTGCTACTGGTCTCCGAACTCGTGGGCAACGCGGTCCGGCATACCGGCGCGCGGGTTTTCGGGCTGCGCATGCTCCGCCGTCGCGGCTGGGTCCGCATCGAGGTGCGCGATCCCTCGCGCGGCCTTCCGTGCCTGATGCCCGTCCGGGAGATGGATGTGAGCGGCCGGGGGCTCTTCCTCGTGGACAAGCTCTCCGACCGCTGGGGCGTGGACCTCCTGCCGCGCGGAAAGACCACCTGGTTCGAGATGCGCACCGCCGACCGCTGACACGCAGAAACCCCCGGGCGGCCGGGGTGCGGCACGTCGGGGGCTTCTGAGGGTGCCGTGGAATGAGGGGTGTGCCACGGCCGCTCGCGGGACCTGGCTCGGGTCGGAGGAGGTCGTGTCACCGACTATGGCAGACGGGCGACCCCGGGGCCAAAGTGTGAAAACGGTCAATTGCGTATAAATCAACGCCTTTCGTTTCTGAGTCATAGGTGCGATGGGTCACTCGCCTGGTTTTCTTTACACTTTCATCGCCTCTGCTGGGTAATTCATTGATTACCTCCTGAAGGCGTCCAGCCGAACATTTCGTATGTCCCGCCTTAACGTGTGGGGTGTCTCGGGAAGATCAGCGCCCGAACCGACCCGCGAGGTGGACGGCCATGGACGGTCGCAGGACACCGGTGACCCGCCGTGACGCGCTGCGCGCCGCCGCCGGGACACTCCTGACGGGTGCCGCCGCCGCAGGCTGCGCACGCGACGCACCCTCGCGCCCGGCGGCCGCCGCGGACGAGTCCCGCGCCCGCCCCGCCCGGAAGGCCCACGGCGCCGTACGCCCGGCCGCCGCCCCGCACCGCTTCCCCGGGCAGCCGGTCCAGGTCGCGCACGGTCCCCGCAGCCGTCCCCGTGTCGCCCTCACCTTCCACGGTCAGGGCGACCCCGTCCTCGCCCGCGCCGTCCTGACCGAGGCGGAGCGGGCCGGAGCCCGGGTCACCGTCCTGGCCGTCGGCAGCTGGCTCGACGAGCACCCCGGCATGGCGCGGCGGATCCTCGACGGTGGCCACGACCTCGGCAACCACACCCAGCGACACCTCGACATCAACGCGATGGACGAGGCGCGGGCCTACGCCGAGATCACCGGCTGCGCTCAGCGTCTGCGCAGACTGACCGGGTCCATCGGCACCTGGTTCAGGCCCTCGCGCGCCCAGTACGCGACCCCGCTCGTCCAGGATCTCGCGCGGCGAGCGGGATACCCGCACGTCCTGTCCTACGACGTGGACTCCCTCGACTTCACCTCGCCCGGAGTCCCGGCGGTCACCCGCAAGGTGGCCGGTGAACTCCGCAACGGTTCCGTGGTGAGCCTGCACTTCGGCTACCGGGACACCATCGCCGCCCTCCCCCTCCTCCTCACCGAAATCGACCGTCGCCAACTGCGCGCGGTGACCACCACGGAGCTGCTGACGTGATGCCTCCTTCCCCGCGCACCATCGCCGCCGCGGCCCTGCTGGTCGCCGCACTCGCCGCCTGCGCCGCCCCCACGGACCGGGCGCGGCCCGCCGCCTCGCGCACGGAGGCCGCCGCGCCGCCCGACAGGGCCGCGTCGCCTCCGGGGCTGCCAGGTATGCCGCCGGTGCTCGACCCCGCGGACATCTACGCGGCGGACCGGCCAGGGAAGCTGGCGCCGGCCGTCAAGGACTTCCCGTCCCGGGTGTACGTGCCCAACACGAACTCCAACACGGTCTCGGTGATCGACCCGGCGACGTACAAGGTGATCGAGACGATCCCCGTCGGCAACCAGCCCCAGCACGTCGTGCCGTCCTGGGACCTGAAGACGCTCTGGGTGAACAACGACCTGGGTGACAGCCTCACGGCCATCGACCCCGCGACCGGCAAGACCGGCCGGACGCTCGACGTCTCGGACCCGTACAACCTCTACTTCACACCCAACGGCAAGTACGCCGTGGTCATGGCGTCCATGGACCGTGAGCTGGTCTTCCGCGACCCGCACACGATGAAGACGGCCAAGGTGCTGCCGGTCGACTGCGCGGGCGTCAACCACGCGGACTTCTCCGCGGACGGGCGGTACTTCATCGTCTCCTGCGAGTTCTCCGGCGACCTCCTCAAGGTCGACACGGAGAAGATGAAGGTCGTCGGCCAGCAGAAGCTCCCCCAGCAGGGCGCGATGCCGCAGGACGTGAAGCTGTCCCCGGACGGCAGCACCTTCTACATCGCCGACATGATGTCGCACGGCGTGTGGGTCCTCGACGGCAAGGCCTTCACCGCGCCGAAGCTGCTGCCGACGGGCAAGGGGGCCCACGGGCTCTACGTCAGCCGGGACTCCCGGGAGATGTACATCACCAACCGGGGCGAAGGCTCCGTGTCGGTCTTCGACTTCGCGGCGGACCGGCTCACGAAGAAGTGGCACCTGCCCGGTGGCGGAAGCCCCGACATGGGCGGCGTCTCGGCCGACGGCAAGGTGCTCTGGCTCTCCGGCCGCTACAACGCCGAGGTGTACGCCATCGACACCCGGAACGGGAAGGAGCTGGCCAGGATCCCGGTCGGCAGCGGGCCGCACGGCCTGGCCGTCTACCCCCAGCCCGGCCGCTACTCGCTGGGCCACACCGGGGTCTTCCGCTGACGGCCGCCGCGGGGCCCGCCCGTCGGTCGCCCCCCGGATCGCCCGCCCGTGCCGCCGGATAATCTGACCTCCGTCAGCAACGCTTAACGAAGGGGCGGAACAGTGGCGGACATCGAGTCGGCACGCAAGGCATTCGAGCGCTTCGACCAGAACAGCGACGGCAGCATCACGGCCGCCGAGTACAAGAGCGCGATGGCGCAGCTCGGTGACCCCTACGTCACCGAGACCGTGGCCCAGGCCGTCATAAACGCGCACGACACCAACGGCGACGGCGAGCTCACGTTCGACGAGTTCTGGGCCTCGCAGAACAAGGCCTGACCGCACCGGACCGGCGATCGCCGGTCCGGTGCGGCGGCGGGGCCGCTCGATGTGGACCAGGCCGTCGATGGTGAGGGTGGGCCGGCCCTTCGTGCCCACCACCACGATCTTGACGCTGTGCGCGGCGGATCCGGACCAGGACTTCGTCCGGATCACCTGCCGGCACGCCGCGCTCGGGACTTCAGGTCCACCACCACCGTCGCCTCGACGCCGTCGGCGTACACCCGCCTGCCCTGAAGGCCGACGCCCGCGGGACACCACCCAGGCGGGGAAGGTATATGCCGCCGGGGCCGCATGATTGTGGCGGAAAACTGCCTATGTCTGCCTACTTGGCGACGGACGCGGCGCTCGCGGGAGTGCGGTTCAGCTCTCCGGTCCGGAGGGGTAGACGGTTTCGAAGGACGACCGGAACAGTTCCCGGACCTCGTCGTCGCCGAGCCCCTCCTCGCGCGCGAGGTGCAGCCACTCGTTCAGCTTGGTCCGCAGGGGCCACTCGGGTCCGGAATCCGGCCCGTTGAGGCTGCGCGTGATGAAGGTGCCCGCCCCCTGGCGCACCTCCGCCAGTCCGGCACGCTCCAGCTCCCGGTAGGCCTTGAGCGTGGTGTTCGGGTTGACCTTGGTGGTGGCGGCGACCTGTGCGGCTGTGGGCAGCCGGTCGCCCTCCTCCAACGCGCCCATGCGAAGTGCCTGTTCGACCTGACGGACTATCTGGAGATACGTCGCCACACCGCTGCGCCGGTCGACGCGGAACACGACCACTGGCATCACCTTCCGCTCTGATAGCGATACTTTACGTAGGGAATGGACCGGTGGCCTACAGGGGCCGCCTGGAACCGCGCCACAGGACGAACGCGACCATGGCGGCTGTCGCGGCGAGCAGGATGCCCGCGCCGGTCCACTGTATGGCGGACATCTGGTCGTAGCCGAAGTACTGGACGACGTTGTTGACGATGCCCTTCTCGGAGATGCATGCGTCCGCGGCCTTCTCGGTCGCCTTCGCGCACGAGCCCCATCCGTACAGATGGCCGTCGGCGCTGCCGATCCAGCTGTCCAGTTCGTACGCGCCGTCGAGACGCGCGGGGGGTGCGCCGTTCAGCGGGTACGTGAGGGTGCGCGAGGCGGCCAGGTGGTCACGCAGCACGCTCCACGCCACCTTCGCGGCGACGCAGAAGACGAAGGTCGCGACCATGGAAGCGAGGACCCGGCGCAGCAGGACGCCGATGGTGACACCCGCCGCGGTGAGGAACAGGGCGAGTGCCGGGAGGACCGGGCCCGTGGTGTCGAAAACCGAGGCGTCGTACCAGCTGTCGCCGAGGACCGAGCGGTGGGGCCGCCACCACCAGGTGAAGATCACGGAAAGGGTCACGGAGGCCACCAGGACGGCCAGGAGGCACCAGCCGAGCTTCGCGACGAGCCAGCGGCGGCGCGTCACGGACTGGGTGGTGACGAGCTGGGCGGTGCCCTGTTCCTGGTCGGCCGCGATCAGCGGGGCGCCGAAGAAGACGGCGAGGATGCCCGGCAGCAGACCGAGGAGCGTGGTGAGTCTGCTGTAGCCCTGGCCCACGACCGGCTGCGGCGGGGTCTTCCCGGGCCATCCGGCCGCGTGGAGCAGGTCGGTCAGCTGGGCGCGCTGATACAGGATCCAGAGTGATCCGAGCACCGTCAGCGCGAGGAGGCAGAGCAGTGTGACGCGGTGCTGGCGCAGCACGAGCCAGGTGAGCCCGCGCGTCATCCGGCGGGGCGCGGTCCGGGCGGTGGGTGCGCCGGTCAGGGTGGTGCTCATGCGGTCCTGGCCTCCTCGGGCTCTACGTGGGCACCGGGTGTGTAGAGCGCGGGCGCGTCCGGCGACCTCAGATGGGCGAGCAGCACTTCCTCCAGGCTGGGCTCGGCGACCTGCCAGTCCCCCTGCAGCGGGCCGTTCGGCCGGATCAGGGCCTGGAACTGCCGCCCCTGCACCCGGTTCTCGATGACCGTGTGGGCGGCGAGCGTGTCGGGGAGTGCGCCGTCGCGGGTCACTCCGGTCACCAGCGCGTGGGCCGGGACCAGCGCGTCGGCGTCACCGGCCATCCGGATCCGGCCTCCCGCGACGACCAGCAGGTAGTCGCACATGTCCTCCAGCTCGGCGAGCATGTGTGAGGACATGACCACGGTGGTGCCGCGCTCGACGGCCTCCGCCATGAGGAGGGCGCTCATCTCGTGCCGGGCGAGCGGGTCGAGGTCCGACATCGGCTCGTCGAGCAGCAGTACGTCGGGCCGTTTGCCGAAGGCCAGCGCGAACGCGACCCGGGTGCGCTGACCGCCCGAGAGTGTCCCGATCGCCGCATCCATCGGCACGTTCCCCGAGCGCACGATCCGCTCGGCCGCAGCTCCGTCCCAGCCGGGGTTGAGCTCATCGCCCATCCGCAACGTGTCCGCCACGGTGAACCGCTTGAACAGCGGCTTGTCCTGCCCGAGGAAGGCGAACCGCGGCATCACGCCGGGGTCGCCCACCGGCACCCCGAAGACATGCAGTTCGCCCTCCGTCGGCTCCACCTGCCGGGAGGCGATGCCCAGCAGGGTGCTCTTCCCCGCACCGTTGGGTCCGACGAGACCGCAGATCCGCCCGGCGGGCAGCCGGAAGGAACAGTCACGCAGAGCCCAGCCGCGCCGGTAGCGCTTGCCCAGGCCGCGGGCCTCCACTGCCCAGGTGCTCGTGCCCGGGTTACTCGTTTCCACCACGCGCCTCACCTCAATTCCATGAATCAATTAATGGAATCATGGTCATGGGAAGGTGCGTCTGTCAACAAAGTGGCTGCGTCTCGCGGTGGCCGCGCCGGCGTAGGCGCCTGCGCCGTGTGACAGAGCTCACCGGAAGGGCGGGGGTCGGTCCCGGGAAGCCGTACGGGCCGGATCCGCGACGCGTGCGCGCGGCCACTCCGGCGCCCGCCCCCGTCGCGTCGTCCGTGAGCCGCCGGCGGAAGCCTGCGGAGACCCCGAGGGGCGTTACGGGGGGAGCGGGCCCAATCGGTTTGCCGGAAAAGGGCGTTCAGGCAATCTTCGAGGTCCGCGAGTCGGCCCGCGGCCGGTCCGTGCGCGAACTGTATGAGTGCAGTTCGCCCGTTGTCCGCCTTCTCCGTGTCCAATGACGGATGGTCGTGAGCGCGGTGGCTGTGATCCCGCGCGTCCACAGCCGTTTCGCCCTGGTGCACGCCCGGTTGGAGTTGGACAACGTTGTCATACCGTGTCGTCGTCTGCTGGACCGTGCGTGCGTATCGCGACGCTGGAGAGGTTACGTGTCCATCAGATCCCATCCCGCCTTGCCCCGCACGGCCCTTCCGAGACCCGCGGGCCGGCATCGCCGACGACTGCGTGCCACGGTCGCCACCTTGCTCACCGGCGCGCTCGGCCTTGCCGCACTGGCGGGTGGCGGAGCGGCCGCAGCCGCTCCCTCTGCGACCACGTCCGCGGGGAAGTCCGGTGGCGCGGACTACACGAAGCTCGTCGACCCGTTCGTGTCGACCGCCGGCGACGACGGCAATGACCTGCCGGGTGCCCAGGCGCCCCACGGTCTCGCCAAGGTCAACCCGATGACCACGCCGGGCCGCAACCACACCGGGTACGACTACAACGAGAAGCAGATCGCCGGTTTCACCGCGACGAACCTCGACGGCGTGGGCGGCTCGGGAGGCGGTGGCGACCTGCTGGTCGTCCCGACCTCCGTGCAGTACGACAAGAGGCCTGTCCCCAGCACGTACGCGCACACCTACAGCCACGCCGACGAGACCGCGACGCCCGGCTCCTACCAGGTGGGCCTCGGGGCCGTCTCCGGGACCGGGTCCTCGGTGAAGCGTGAATCCGGCACCATCAACGCCGAGATGACCGCGACGACGCGCACGGCGCTCGAGCGGTACAGCTTCCCCGCCGGGGCGAAGCCCGAACTCGTCCTCGACCTGGCCAACAACTACACCAGCCGCACCCGCTCGACGATGAAGGCGACGACGCTCCCGGACGGGACCAGCTCGATCTCCGGACTCATCGCGGGATCGTTCAACGGCGCCGCGTACCAGCTGTACTACCACGCCACCACAAACGTCCCGGTGACCTCCCTGAAGAGCTGGGGCAGCGACGGCAAGCTGAGTGACGCGACCACACAGAACGGCTCCGACACCGGCGCAGTCCTCGGGTTCGACACGTCCGCGGCGAACGACGTCGAACTGCGCATCACCCTGTCGCCGATCAGCGCGGAACAGGCCGCGACCGACCAGGCCAACGAGATGGGCCACCTCACCTTCGACCAGGCGCGCGCCCGTACGAAGGCGGACTGGAACCGTGCGCTCGGCGCCGTGGCGGTGCGCTCCTCGGCGAAGTCCGACCCCGGGTCGACGCTCACCAAGGAGTTCTACACACACCTGTACCGCATGTACGCGCTGCCGGTGAACGCCACCAGCACCAGCGGTACGTACCGCGGAGCCGACGGGGCGGTGCACAAGGCGAACGGCTTCACGTACTACGACGGCTGGTCGACCTGGGACGACTTCCGCAAGTACTCCGTCGAGGCGTACATCGACCCGGCCACCTACCGGGACATGATCCAGTCGCTCGTCGAGCTCTTCGCCGACACGCGTACCTCGGGCAAGAGCCTCGGCAGCCTCACGCACTCGGTCCCGACCGTGCGCTGGGAGCGTTCGGCCGTGCTCGTCGCCGACGCTCTGTCGAAGGGCTTCAAGAACTTCGACCGGCTCGACGAGGCCTACCCGGCCCTGCTGTCGTACTCCGGCTACTACACCGGGGCGCAGCTGCGCCAGGGATACGTGACCGGTGACCCCGGCACGACCGTGCAGCGCGGCTACGACCAGTGGGCGCTTGCCGTCATCGCCGACGCGCTCGGCAAGAAGGACGACGCGAAGAAGCTGCGCACCCAGTCGACGATGGCGATCGACAACCTCGTGAAGTCCGGCGCCTGGACCGCGTCCGACGGCACGAAGGTCGGTCTGCTCACCCCGCGCGCGGCGGGCGGCGACTGGCAGAGCGCCGACTACGAGAAGTTCGAGGCGGCCGGTCTCTACCAGGGCACGCTCTGGCAGTACCACTGGTACGACGCGTACGACATGGACGGCCTCATCAAGGCCATGGGCGGCGCGAAGGCCGGCAAGGCCGCGGTCAGGCACATGTTCGGCGAGGACTCCGCCGTCGACGACGGCTCGACCATGCTGCACTCCAACGCGAACGAGATCGACCTCCAGGCCCCGTACCTCTTCAACTACGTCGGCGAGCCCAGCCTGACGCAGAAGTGGGTGCGCTCCATCTACACCGGCACCACCTGGAACCGCTACATCGCGACGGGCTCCTCGAACGAAGCCCCCAGCTCCGGCGGACAGTTCACCCCGCCGGTCAAGACACAGGTCTACAAGCTCTCCCCGAACGGATTCCTGCCGACGATGGACAACGACGCCGGCACCATGTCGACGATGTTCGTCGGCGCGGCGCTGGGCCTGTTCCCGGTCACCGCCGGTTCCAGCCAGTTCCAGATCGGCAGCCCGTTCTTCGACTCCACGACGATCACCTACGCCAACGGCACCCGGTTCACGGTGAAGGCCGACGGCGTCTCGCCGGACAACTACTACGTGCAGAGCGCGACCCTCAACGGCTCGCGGTTCGACGACACCTGGCTCGACTACTCCCAGATCATCTCCGGCGGAACGCTGGACTTCACCATGGGATCCAAGCCCTCCCATTGGGGCGCGCACACGAAGCCCGCGTACTCGCTGAGCACCAGCACGGGTGACGGCGGCACGGGGACGGGCAAGGGCGACACCGTCGTCTCAGCCCGCCCGGGAACCGTCTCCACGGCCGCGGACGGCAAGCTCGGCGGCAGTGTGCAGCTCACCCTCTCCGGACCGGCGTCGTTCGCCGCCCGCGCGGGAACCAGCCTCACCAAGACCGGTGCGGCGACCGTGACCGGCCTGCCGGGCGGTGTCACGGCGGACCTACGCGTCAGTGGATCGCGCACGGCGAGGCTCTCGCTGAACGGCAGCACGAAGGTCGACGCGCGCTTCGGCATCACCTTCCAGGACACGGCCTTCGCCCACGGTGTGCGGGCCTCGACCGTGCGCGGCACCGGGATATCCCCGACCGACCCGCTCCTGGTCTCCGCCGCCGCGGTACACCGCAAGACCCTCGGCGCACTCGTCGCCGAGGCGGCGCTGGTGCGCAGCGGCAACTACTCCGACGGCTCATGGAGTCTGTTCCGGTCGGCTCTCGAACGCGCGCGCACGGTCGTCGCGGACACCGCCTCCGCGACAGGCACGATCATGGCCGCGGACGACGCACTGCGGTCCGCCATCGACACACTCACCATCGACGAGGGCGGCTACGCCGTCCTGCAGGCCGAGGCCCCCGACCAGAAGGAGGGCCCCAGCCTGGTCAGCGAGCGGAACAACTCGGACGGCAACCTCGGTGGCGTCACCGAGGGATCGTGGGAGCGGTTCGACAAGCTCGACTTCGGCGGGGTAGCCCCGCGGAGCCTCTCGGTCCGCTACGCGAACTCGCAGGCCACGAACGCGAAGGCGAGCAGCGTCGACATCCACGCCGGGGCCGCCGACGGCCCCCTCGTCGCCACCGTCCAGCTCCCCGGAACCGCCGCCTGGCAGAACTACACCACGGTGCAGGCGGCGGTCACCGACGCGGACGCCCTGCTGGCCGCGGCCGGCGTGACGTTCGTGTTCCACGCCCCGTCCGGTCAGCAGTGGGTCTCCAACTTCGACTGGTACCAGTTCTCGCCGTACGACGTCACCTCGTCCCCGTCGACCGCGCTCGCCACGCTGACCGCGGCGAACAGCACGGACACCGGCGGCGGTTCGCTCCCGCTCAAGGTCTCCAACGGCATCTTCGAGAACGTGACGAACGGCGCGTGGGCCGAGTGGAAGGGCACCGACCTCCGCAACGGTGCCGACACCGTCACCGTCCGCTACGACAAGCCCCAGTCGCGCGCGGCATCGGACTCGCACATCGAGCTGCGCCTCGGTTCGAAGGGCGGCGCGAAGACCGTCTCCATCCCGCTCGAATACAGCGGATCGGGCTGGGGAACCACCGCCACCACGAGTGTGCACCTCGACCCGGCTGTCTTCACCGGCGTCCAGGACGTGTACGCCGACTTCGTCTCCGGCACGCACTCGGACGCGCAGCCCTACGTGGGCAACGTCCACTCGCTGGCCCTGACACAGGAGACCGACGCCCCCGTGGCGTTCGACGCCACGGCGTTCGTCTCCCACAGCGGCGGCGGGCTCAAGAGCGAGCCGGCCGGCTGGAGCGGCGCGGGTGCCGCCACCAGCCTCGGCGGTACCTACGACGGAGCCTGGCTGGACTACGGGGACATCGACTTCGGTACCTCCGAGAAGAGCATCGTGACGCTCACCTACGTCAACAACTCCGCCCGCTGCGGCACCGGCTCCGCCGTCCAGCTGTACCTGGACTCGTTCGACGCCGCTAGCCCCGGTACCCCGTACGCGACGGTGCCGCTGCCGGTCACGGGAGCCGCGTGGTCGTCGGGAGGGGCGACGAGCCTGGCACTGCCCACCGCGATCACCGGTAAGCACGCCGTCCACCTGCGGCTGACGACGAACCAGGACTCGTCGCACCCCTACGTCGCCAACCTCGGCCGGGTCAGCTTCAACCACGTCGACACGCCCGCGGTCACGGACAAGTCCGCCCTGCGCAAGGCGATCACCCAGTACGAGGCGCTGTCCGGCGACGCCGGGCGCTACGACGCGATCGGCTTCGGTGTGTACCGGCGCGAACTCGCCGCCGCGCGCACCACGGCCGACGCCGACGGCGTCACCCAGCTGGAGACCGACACCCGGACCCGCAGTCTCACCCTCGCGGCCAAGCAGCTGATCCCTCTCCCGAGGCTGAAGCTGGACGACCTCGTCACGACCGCGTCGGCCCGCGACAACGCGCGCTACACGGACGCGTCGTGGAGGGCGTTCACCAAGGCACTCGCCGAGGCGAAGACCGCACTCGCCGACGCCACGACGACGGACGCCGCCCTCACCGCACGCCACGACGCACTCGCGCACGCCGAGTCCGCTCTCGTCACGAAGCCCAGGACGGTGCCGGCCACACCCGGCGCGGTGTCGGCGACGGCGTCGGGCACGAGCGTGACCGTCGCCTGGTCCGCCCCCGCGGACACCGGTGGCTCCCCGGTCACCGGCTACAGGATCACCCTCAGCGACGGCCACGAGATCAAGATCTCCGACCCGGGCAGCCGGAAGGCGACGTTCACCTGGCTGCGGGCCGGCTCCTCGTACACCGCGCGCGTCCGGGCGGTGAACACCGTCGGCAGCTCCTTGCAGAGTGCCGCCACCGCGCCTGTGGTCATCGGCGGCGTCAAACCGCAGAAGCCCGTGGTGACGAGCGTGATCACCGAAGGCAAGCAGGTACGCGTGGACTGGCGTACGGCCGACACGGGCGCATTCCCGGTCATCGACTACACCGTGACCCTCGGCGACGGCACCACTGTGCACGTACCCACCACGATGAACACGGCACTGCTGACGGCCTCGGACAAGGCGAAGGCGCACACGGCCACCGTCACCGCGGTCACCCTGGCCGGAACCTCGGCCGACTCCACCACGAAGGCCCCTGCACGGGCCGCTGACCCGGCGTACGAGCCGTCGCCCTTCCCGGACGACACGCTGAACGCGGACTACGCGTCGGACAAGTGGCCGGGAGCCGGCAACGGGACCGACTACTTCCTCGGTCTGCTCAGCGGTGTGGAGGACCTCGGCACCGACGTCCTGGGCGCCAACGCCAAGATGGCCCGCGGCGCCGTGCCCACCGCTGAGAACGACCGGATCGCCGTGCGCATCAACAACGCGGCGACGCAGAAGGAGGTGGACCGCGCCGAGGTCGACGCGACGAACAGCTCCACCGTCACGATGGCCGACGGTCTGGGCTCCCGGCTCGGCCGGATCTACAGTGACGCCCTCGGAGGCGGCCGGCTGCCGAAGACCAGCGCTCTCTTCTCCCGCGTCACGAAGGGCCTCGACAAGGGCGGAGCGGCGAAGGACCACTTCGGATACATGCGCCCGTACGTGCGGCTCGGATTCGTCGGCGACGGCGGCAGCATCTACGAGTCGCAGGACGGCTCCTACGGCAGCCTCACCACCAGCGGTTCGTACCCCAGTGGCCACAGCTACGGTGGCTACGAGGCCGGGACCGTCCTCGCCACGCTCCTGCCGGAGCTGGCACCGTCGATCCTCGCCCGCACCTCGGAGTACGGGAACAACCGCATCGTCCTCGGGTTCCACTACCCGCTCGACGTCATGGGCGGCCGCATCAGTGCGCAGGCCACCGTCGCGCACCGCTGGGCCGACCCCGACTTCGAGAAGCTGCTGACGCAGGCCCACACCGAGATGGAGAACGTGCTGCTCGCGCAGTGCGAGAAGGAGGGATACGGCCACACGCTGGCCGCCTGCCAGGGCGACACCTACGCCGGCCTGAGCACGGACCAGCACGTCGACCTGTACACGCGCCGCCTGTCCTACGGGTTCTCACAGGTCGGCAAGTCCGGGCAGACCATCAAGACGCCGTCCGACGCGGCCGCCCTGCTGATCACGGCCTTCCCGAAGCTCACCACCGCGCAGCGCACCCAGATCCTCGAGCGGACCGCGACGGACTCCGGGTACCCGCTCGACCTCACCGCGAAGGGCGGAGCGAGCTGGGAGCGCATCAACCTGGCCGCCGCGATGGCGGCGAAGGTGGTCGTCAACGCCGACGGCTCGGTCACGGTGAAGAACTTCTCGGACGCCACCGAGGGAAGTGTCGCCGACGCGAAGTCCATCAAGGTCGGAGGCATTTCGATCGACGGGTTCGACCCGGCTGTGTCCACTTACGTCGTGGACTGGCCGAAGAACAAGAAGATCCCGGCCGTCTTCGCCGTACCGGCTGGAACCGGCGCGCGGGTGAAGGTCACCGACGGCAGTTCGGTCCTCTCGTCGCCGGTGAGTCAGTTCACCACCCGCACGATCAAGGTGACCTCGGCCAACGGTTCGGTCACCCGGACCTACACGGTCGGGTTCCAGCCCACATCCCAGGACCACCGGCCGGGCCGGGCCGGTGGTCACCCCAAGGGGTAGTGCGACGACCACGTGACAGCCGGACCTGCCACGCCCCGTGAGGGCGCGGCGGGATCCGCTGAAGCACGGAAGGCGAGCCGCCACAGGCGAACGGCCCCTCCGAATGAACCGCATGGTTCGTGTGGAGGGGCCGTCGGTCTGTCGCACCGTCCCGGTCGCGTATACAGGGAAGACTCACCTTCAGGTGGGTACCCGAGCCGATCGGACCCCTGACCTGGGAACTACGGCGTCTCGCTGATCCTTATGGGCTCGGCCTGGGGCATCGCGGGCGGGCACTTCTTCACCTCTGACCCGAATCCGCAGGTAGTGGCGTGCTCGTGGGTCGTCAGCGGTCAACTTGCTTGATGCGGGGTGTTGTTGGGTTTCCGGCGTGTTGGTG